>CAYPRI010000012.1:29900-31902 GCA_964413085.1 uncultured Dehalococcoidales bacterium | reverse complement strand
CCCGAAACTGCATCCTGATATAAACTTTGATTGAAACCGCACGTTAATTTCTTCAGTCCCTGAAGTAAATTTAATCCTGGCCGTCATGATATTAAATGAATCGAATTCGTTATCTCTCTAAAAGTAACTGCTTGAGGCTGGGGCTCGGCCTGGGATTGATTGCCGCCGTCTGTTTTACAGTTCCGGCCAGTTCACCGTCCGTTGAGGCCGGGACGCTGCAATGGAGCGTGGTAACTACTCCCAGCGGCCTAGAAAACGTCATAGTCAGTCCCTCAGAAATTAACGACCTCGCCATTGGCAATGACGGAAGAACCTTCTATGCCGTCGATGTTTCCAACAGCAGAGTATATAAGTCGCTCGACGGGGGCAGAACCTGGAATGACCTCAGCGGTCACCTGGCCGGCGTTGGCGCCGTTCTGCCGGCGTGGAACATAGTTACGGCACCGGACAATCCCAATTTCGTGGCCGCTGTAACCAGCGAAGTTGGCTTGCCCAGAAACGTATTCGTTTCTACCGACGGCGGAGCCAGCTGGCAGAACACCAGCAGCCCTAACACAGAAAATATCGGCGTTATCGCCATCTCCCCGAATTACGGTGGCTATGACATCGCTATCGGAACTAGAACCGGGGCTGGCAACGGTAACATTTACATCATCAATTCGTCCAGGTCCGGAAACTGGGCTTCTCAAGGCCTGACCGGAGATGTACTGGCACTTAAATTCTCACCGGCATACCGGGCGGATTCGAGCCTGGTCGCCGTATCAGCCGACGCTACCGACACATACATACGCCTTGGGATTCATGACGGCGCAGCCAACACCACCAACTGGGCTTCATGGGGTCCGGTAGAGGTTACCAGCGCCGGCGCCGGCAGCTCGCCAGAGGTTAACCAGTCAATAACCGCCGACCTGGAGCTGCCCGCTGATTTCTCCGGGCAAAACTCCAACCTTCGGCGTATGTACGTTAGCATTGACGCAACAACCAATGGCGGTATCTACCGGCTCGACGACACCATTTGCCACCTTTTGATGGCGTCTACACCGTCTTTTAGAATATCAAGCCTTGCCTATTATGGCACCTACGGCTCAGGCAAGCTTCTGGGGGGCGAAGTCGCGGGTAATCCGGACACGGCCGCAGCGATGACCTGGCTAAGTAACGACCCGGTGAACTGCTCCGGCACCTGCTGGTTTCGAGCTCAAAAAGCCGCCACCGGCGGTGGCAACTCGGGCTTTGCCAACGCCAGGGTTTTCTGGAGCCCGGCCGGCAACCGCGCCTACTGCGCCACTTCTTCAGCAACACTGAATAATCCGGGTGACTGGCCCAATGGCTACCTTGCGGGAAGTGCCCTCGATGAATCGGCTTTATCTTCGAGCACCGACAACGGTGGGACGTGGAATCAACTCAGTTTGATAGATACAGAAATAGACTTTCTTTCAGATGTGGCGGTTCCGCCAGCCTCGGATATTGTTTATCTGGCTTCTATCAATAACCATGGCAGCATAAACAGTTTCGACAGCATCTGGAGATCGGCAGGAGCACCACCTGGAAGCGTGTGGGAACGCGTACTCTGTCTCCTATCGGCAAGCGATGATGTAATATTGCGCAGCAGCAACGCCGGAACCGCCCCAACCATATACATGGCGTCCCGGTCAACCACCGATTTAAGACAATCTCTGGACGGAGGGCAGACCTGGCATGATACGCTACCCGGCGTTAACGTGACCGATTTTGCGGTGACCAGCATCGACGATACGCCCAACATATATGTTCTTGATCACAATTACGTTCGCCAGGGCGTTAACAACGGACAGGCATGGAAGTGGTCATCACAAGTCGATACCACCCTGGGTAACGGATATAGCATAAGCGCCACGCCGACCGGAGTCATTGTGCTCGGCGATAGCGCAGGAGTCGTAGCATACTCACTAAATAGCGGCGCCTCATTTGCGAGGACAATCGCCATTCCGGAACCAGGGAATATGCAGGTAATCGCCGACTACAG
>CAYPRI010000012.1:0-29800 GCA_964413085.1 uncultured Dehalococcoidales bacterium | reverse complement strand
CGAGGACAATCGCCATTCCGGAACCAGGGAATATGCAGGTAATCGCCGACTACAGATTTCGCAATGCCCAGGTTTTATATGCCGCCAGCGATAGCCCGGGCAGTGATATCTACTACTGGATTGTAGGCGCCAGTTCGTACTGGTCGCCAATGGGTTCGCCCGACAATAGCTACTATGGCCTGGCACAGCTGGGGACGCTCTATGGCGCCTGGTCTGCCGCCGGCAGCACCGCAGTCGACCGCACCCTGCAGCCGGAACAACTTGCGCCGCTCCTTATTGAGTGGGATACACTGACCGCGGAACTGGCCCCGGGCGTCGTTTTCACCAGGCAGCCATCATCACTGAAGGCGTCAGCAGGCATTAATCTCTGGGCCATCGATAACAGACCTTATACTGATACAAGCGGCCACCTATGGAATTTCTACGATTGCCTGTCACCCACTCCCGTGTACAAACCACCACCTCCACCAAGTCGCGAGGTCCTATTCCAGGCTCCGGTGCCGATTTCTCCCGCGATGGATGAGGTAATACCCGTGTATCTGGACACGGGAGAGTTGGGCAACGTGGTATTCAAATGGAGACATCCCACGTCAGCTGTAGAATACGAGCTATGGCTCTCCAAAGACGAGTCTTTTAGCCAGATTGTGTTAAAACAGGTTATCGAACCGCAGAGCCCCTTGCCCGCCTGGACACTGCCCCAAACAGTTTCACTGGAAAAAGGCACGCAATACTTCTGGAAAGTAAGAGTCATAAAAGCGGAAACGGATGAGACGGGCGAAGGTACCTGGTCAAAAATTATGTCATTCAGCACAGCATACCTGCCGCCCCAAGAGAAATCGGCACCCGAAACAGCGCCAGTAACTCCGCCGAGCGACACCGGCAAAGAAACTAAAACGTCACCATGGACAGCCATGGTACCATCGCCCTTCTTGATTATCTTTGCTCTACTAGTGTTAACTCTACTGGTGGGCATCTTCCTGCTGATCAGGGCAAGAAGATAGCATCAAAGCAGTCCCCGGACTTTGGTATTTTAAATCTGTTTAGAGCTTAGGGGTCAAGATTTAGGATTTCCCCAGATGTAGTGCTAAAATTAATGGTCATTCCAGTTTTCAGGACGTGTTATGCCTCTAGACAAAATTATCGTAAAAGGCGCTCGAGAGCATAACCTCAAGAATATAGAGGTGGCTATTCCCCGCGATAAGCTGGTCGTTATCACCGGCGTCTCTGGCTCGGGTAAGAGTTCCCTGGCTTTCGACACCATATATGCCGAGGGTCAGCGCCGATATGTAGAGTCGCTATCGGCATATGCCAGACAGTTCATTGGGCGGATGGAGAAACCAGACGTTGATTACATAGAGGGCTTAAGCCCGGCCATCTCAATAGACCAGAAGGGGCCGTCTCACAATCCGCGTTCGACCGTTGGTACGATGACCGAGATATATGATTATTTAAGACTTCTCTTTGCCCGCGTTGGTCATCCCCACTGTCCCAAATGCGGTCGCGAAATTTGCCGTCAGACCGTTCAACAAATAGTTGATGCCGTACAGCAAATACCGGAAGGCAGCAGAATAATGGTTCTGGCGCCACTGGTCAGGGACCGCAAAGGCGAGCACCAGTCCATCATCGACGACCTGCGTAAGGCGGGCTTCGTCCGCGTCCGTATAGACAAACGTATCCGTGACCTCTCTGAAGATTTCGAGCTGGCCAAGAACAAGAAGCACACCATCGAAGCTGTGGTCGACCGCCTGCAGATAGGTGAAGCCGATAACAGCCGCATCGCCGACTCAGTGGAAACTGCGCTGAAGCTGGGGGCCGGTGTGGTACTCATCTCCATTACCGATGGCGATGAGCTATTGTTTTCAGAACATTTCGCCTGTGTCGTCTGCGGCATGAGCCTTGGTGAAATCGCCCCCCGGACATTTAGCTTCAACAGTCCGCACGGTGCCTGTCCGGCATGCAGCGGACTTGGTGTTAAGCTTGAGATTGACCCGGACTTGCTTGTACCCAACAAAGATGTCTCTCTGGCGCAGGGTGCTATCCACGCCTGGGGATGGTTTGCCTGGCACGCCAGCGAACTTCAGGATTTAGCTCGCCATCACGGTTTTTCAGTCAGCACCCCGGTAAGCAAGCTAAGTAAAGAACAATTGAACCTCGTCCTGTATGGCGAGGATGGCGAATTAGTCAAATACAGGAACCGTTACGGTCGGGTCCGCGAATATTTTACCGGATACGAGGGTGCTATACCGTATCTGGAAAGAATCTATCGGGATACGGAGTCAAGCAATACACGCGCTGACATCGAGAGGTACATGGCCTCCTCTCCTTGCCCTGCGTGCCATGGTAAACGGTTAAAGCCAGAATCCCTGTCTATTACCATAGATGGCCTGAATATCATCGATGTCACGGTAATGTCGGCATCGAACGCTTTGCAATGGGTACGTAAGCTTGCTGACCCGGCCAATACGCGTTTAACACAAAACGAGCAGAAGATTGCACAACAGATACTCAAAGAGATCGGCACCCGTCTCGGCTTTCTCATAGACATCGGCCTGGGCTATATAACCCTGGAGCGCCCCTCGGCAACACTCAGCGGCGGCGAAGCTCAGAGAATCCGTCTGGCTACCCAAATCGGCAGCGGACTCATGGGCGTACTTTATATTTGCGACGAGCCTACTATCGGCCTGCATCCAGCCGACATTTATCGCCTGGTGGGGACAATGAAACGACTACGCGACCTGGGCAACACCGTCCTGATAGTTGAGCATGATGAAGCCATGATGCGGGCTGCTGATTACATTATCGATATGGGGCCCGGAGCCGGTGAACACGGAGGTCAGGTTGTGGCCGTTGGCAACCCGTCAGAAATCATGCAATGTGCGGAATCGATAACCGGCCAGTACCTGAGCAAGGCCAGGCAAATCTCGTTGCCGCAGACCCGACGCCCCGGCTCGGGAAAGGAGCTTATAGTCAGGGGCGCACGCGAAAACAATCTGAAAAATATCGACGTGCCGATACCTCTGGGTAAGTTCGTTTGTATCAGCGGCGTATCAGGCAGCGGTAAAAGCACACTGGTCAACGAGGTACTGTATAAGAAACTGGCCCAAATATTTTACAGGGCCAAGGATAGACCTGGGAAATGCGATGATGTAGCCGGTATAGAACACATCGATAAGGTAATCAACATCGACCAGTCGCCCATCGGCCGCACACCTAGAAGCAATCCGGCTACCTATACCGGCACTTTCACACCAATCCGCGAACTTTTTGCTACGGTGCCCGAAGCCCGCATGCGCGGCTACCGCCCGGGTCGCTTCTCTTTCAACGTCCGCGGCGGCCGCTGCGAAGCCTGCCAGGGCGAAGGCTATATTCAGATAGAGATGCAGTTTCTACCGGATGTCACCGTGCCCTGTGAGGTCTGCAAGGGTAAGCGCTACAATCGCGAGGCACTGGAAATTCACTTTAAAGGCAAGAACATAGCTGAAATTTTGGACATGAGTGTGGATGAAGCGCTGGCCTTTTTTGAGCACTTCCCTAAGGTGAGAAATAAACTGGAGACGCTGCAGGATGTAGGCTTAAGCTACATCCGCCTGGGTCAGCCGGCACCCACCCTCTCCGGCGGCGAAGCCCAGCGCGTCAAGCTGGCCACCGAGTTATCACGCCGCTCTACGGGCAAGACCCTGTACATTTTGGACGAACCGACCACCGGCCTGTCATTTCCTGACATCGCCTGCTTACTTCAGGTGCTTCAACGACTGGTTGATGCCGGCAACACTGTGGTAATTATCGAACATCACATCGATGTCATGAAAAACGCCGACCATATCATCGACCTTGGACCTGGAGCCGGTGATGAGGGCGGCTACGTCATAGCCACCGGTACGCCTGAAGAGGTGTCACACGTAGAGTCGTCATTTACAGCTAAATATCTTCAGGACGCGCTGGAAAAGCAGGGTGAACGGTTATCTCTAGCCAAGTAATAGCTGCTATTGGGTAACTGAAAGAGCACTAATCGGAAGCTCGCTGTATCTCTCGCGCCATCAGGTTGTCCCGCGCGTATTTAAAGAGCTCCATGGCAGTTGCCGTTAATGGTACTATCAATATAATGCCCCACATACCGGCAATGAACGCCCCCAGAGGCAGCAAAACCAGTATCATAGCCGGATGTATTTTCATAATGCTCCCGTGAATCCTGGGAACAAGCAATATATTTTCCAATAACTGGACACCCAGATAAACAACAGCTACCCAGATTGCCTTTTGTGGGTCGATGGCCAGTACCACAATCACGCCAATTGCTCCGCCAATCCACGGACCTAAAATCGGGACAAATTCCATCAGCCCCTGCAGAGCGGCCAGCGCCGGAGCCAGTTTAATGCCCAGAGCCATCAACCCGATAAAAGTCAGAACAGCCACGACTGCAGACAGCAAAAGCTGGGCACGAATCCATCGTCCCAGCACCCTGTCTACGACCCCCATAACGCCTTTTACATACACAGCTACCTGAGGAGCAAAAGCGGAATAGAAGCTGTTTCTCAATTTTTCCCAATCCTTTAAAATATAAAACAGGAACACGGGCAGTGCAACAAAACTGAGGATTAAACCGAATGTACCGGATACAGCTGTCACACCCTTGGCGAAGGCGGTTTTCAGGGCGTTGCCCAATGTTGTACCCAAGTTTTGAACAATATTTCCGGCCTGCTGCTGTGTTTCCGCAGGCAGCCCCTGTTGAATGACTTGTAACCAACCCTGCACAGTCTTCAAGCCTTCAGAAAAATACTGAGGCGCATTTTTTAACAGGACTGAGAATGAGCTGACTACACCGGTAACTACATAAAAAGTGAATAAACCGATCAGTATTAAAACTACGATAAAGATTGCAGTTATTAAAGAGGTTCGCTGGGCTGACAGCCACCTGCCCTGAACTGGCATTTTCTTTTCAAGCCAGGCAATTAGAGGATATAAAAGATAAGCCAGTATAAGGCCAACTATAAAGGGAAGCAGAACCCGCCAGAAAGTCCAGAGCAACGCCATAACTATGATTATGCCCAGAATAAAAGCAAACAGGCGCCACTGTCTCTTGAAGATATTACCTGAAGTTTCCAAAATTAGCTTATATTAGTATGTTCAGCCCCGAGACGCAACTTCAAATACAATCCGGAGTAATGTAGCGTTGCTTAATGCATTAAAGAAGAACAAGGTGTAAAGAATTCTCAACAATAATATATGCTGGTTATGCTTCCTCCATTTTGGCTCGAGCCCGCTTTATCGTTTCGCCCGCAGTTTCCCGTGCTTTTCTGGCAGCTTCTACGGCCCGTCCCCTGGCCACATCAGCCTTTTCTTTTAACATCTGTCGCGTCTCCGCACCCGGCCGTGGGGCAAACAGAAGCCCGATGGCCACACCTACAGCTGCACCAACGATAAAACCGATTCCAAATCCGGCGCCTCCCTCTCTATCCGCCATTGCAACCTCCTTCCTGCTCATCTTTTTGTTCCTTCTTAAAAAATTTGGTGGCTAACTCAATTCCCTGACCGATGCCACGGATTAAAGCTCCAAAATTAAGTATAGGCTTAACTATCTCTTCCTTAACTGAGGAGGTAATCTCCTTCACTGTTGCCGAGGTTGCCTGCACAGAATCCAATATCGGTTTTGTTTTTCTATACAGCAGATACGCCAGCACGGCGATGAATATGACGACAATTGTTGTAGCCAGCCCAAAAATACAGATAACAAGGTCTCTAAACCACCCTATGTCCATCTGTACACCTCCCTTTTATTTGATTTAAGGCTTTTATTTACCGCGTGCAGCCTTTGGCTTCCTGCGCCGCGCCCTGGCTTTTTCAGGTAAAGCCTTCGGTCGCCGCTCTCGCAGCCAAAGCGTTACACCCACCACAATCACGGCCCAGGCAGCTATAATAATCTCGGCCTGAGTTGACGAAACCAGGCCCTTGCTGACTAAAACGGTGTTGTAGTTGGTAACCAGATATACGAAAGCTGCCAGAAGGAAGAATTTCCATCCCCAACCTTTAGCCAGTCCCCAGCCAGCCAGCGCTGTTGAAGCCACACTCAGTCCCAAAACGAAAAAACTCTCCCAGAATCCTGATAGTGCGGGAAATCCCTGGGTTTGCACCAGCTGCCAGTTCCAGCTGGTACCTGCTATGAAAAAATTATTTGTCCACTGAGTCAACAATATGCCAAATCCAGCACCGGATACAGCCCCTGCTAACAGGCCGAACTTAGGCTCAATGTCTCTATTTTTTCGCCACCAGTAAATCGCCACCGGCATCAGTTTAGCCCCTTCCCAGACCAGCCCGAATATAAAAATTGAAGGTATGCTGATAAGCCAGCCCCAGCTATTAACGGTCTGTAGATTCCATAAGGAAGTAACTAATTTGCTGACTCCGTAGCCCAGGGGGAAAGAGGTAATGACGATAGCAACAGGTGCCAGTATAGCCCCACCGGCCAGTACCGCCCAGAGCCATGGCTTGGACAGAAGCGGCGGCCTGTAACAGGCAAGCCAGATAATACCGAAAACTATAGCTAAGCTCCAGCCCAAGATGCTGGCATTGGACCAAAAGTATGACGTTAAGAAGGTGTACATTTGCTGCAGCAACGGATTTATCTCCTGGATTCTATTATATAAGGTTCTGCTATATTAGTCACCAATTTAATAAGCGAATCGGACAACGAGTCAGACATTGATCATTAGCTCGTTTGATACCAGGTTGGAGCACTTGATATGGGCGGCAACTCAGGGGAAGATTTTTCTTTTATGTAATTATCATAGACGAAATATGCTGCTAAAAGTATAATAGCTATAATTATCAGACCCAGGCATCCTGTAAGCCATGGGTCGGATTTAGATTTCTTCTTCGGTTCCTCTTCGCCGCTTTCAGCCTGCACGGCACGGGCGGCAGGCTGCTTGGGAAACGGCTTCACCTTTTGCGGAGCCGGCCAGAAAAGGCTCTGGCGACACCCCGGGCAATTTACCAGCGTCGAATCAACTATAGCGCCGCAGTACGGGCAATTGTATTGGAATCGCTGCCCGCATGCCTGGCAATGAACCTGACCCACTAAGTTTTGTGCGCCGCATATCGGACAGCGAAAAATCTGCTGCTGCATACTATTTATCAATCCTTATATGCTGGCGTGAGTACTATCTTTTGCTCAGGCAAACAACCAGCCCTTAATTGTAACCCTCCAAGCCCTTTACTTCAAGCGAGTTCATTTGAGCTTGTTTACATATGTCCAATAACGTATACTCTAGCCCAAATCCATAGGAGTCTGGTTTATACAACTTTAGACATGGCCGTAAAAATCGTTACCGACAGCTGCTCTGACATCACACAGAATGAAGCTGCAAAATTGGGCATTACGGTGGTGCCCGCTTACGTTCACTTTGGTAATGAGGTCTATCGCGACGGTGTAGATATTGGCTCAGACCAATTCTACGAGAAATTGGCCGCCAGCCCCATTCACCCTTCAACAGCAGCTCCTTCTCCGGGAGACTTCGCCAGAGTATATGAGCAGATAGCCGAAGAAACAAATGAAATCGTCTCTATTCACGTCACACGCAAGCACAGTGCCATGTACGATTCTGCAATGACAGGGAAAAGTATGGCCAGCGAAAAAGGAGCCAAGATTGAAGTCATCGACTCGCGCGGTGTCACTATGTGGCAGGGACTGGTCGCTATAGTCGCCGCTCACGCTGCTAAAGCAGGGTGCAGCTGGCAACAGGTAATCCATATAGCTTACAAGACAATCAACCAGCTTCGTGCGCTGGCACTTATGGACACTCTCAGGTATGCGGTCAAGGGGGGGCGTCTCGGGAATACTATATTTGCCATCGAATCAAAACTAAACGTCAAGCCTTTGATTACTCTTGTTAACGGTGAAATACGCCCGGCCGGAATAGCCCGCAACCGAGCAAGGGGCATAGACCGACTACGCGAATTCATAAAGAAAACAGCGATTTCTGACATTGCCATAGTACATAGCTTGTCCGCTGAAGATGCCAAAAGCCTTGCCGATTTCGCCAAGTCACTTTTTCCTAATATTGTTCCAAGAATAGACAGGCTTGGGCCGGCACTGGGAGCGCATGGAGGTCCAGGTGCGCTTGTTGTGATCGGCAGGAGCGATACTTAAAATACGAGCTAAGCTGATAGGCGTTTGGTTCAGGTCAGGTGGCTGCCCCTAAGCAACTCGTCCATATCTTTAACCAGTTTTTCCCCTTCCTCAGCCGTCAGACCAAGGTTGCTTTCAAGCTTGCTGATATAACCGTCTAACTCCGGAGACTGCTCTCTCACCTGTTCGATCTTTTGGTTTAGTTCTAATATATCACTGTCAACGTCTTTAAAATTTATGCCCAGTTTAAGGTGTTCATCCAGCAACTCAATAACTTTCTTACACGCCTGCGGGTCTTCTACAGTCATTAAATAAAATGGCACGGGTACCCAGAGGCAGGCACCTGGAATATTCCGATTCCTGGCGGCCCATAGTATATACGAACTAAATGTCGGCCTCTGCTCATCCCGTGTTTCATAATCCATATTATGTACCACATCATAGGCGGCCAGCTTTTTCTTCATATTAGGCGAATTAACTACGGACAATACGGTCCGCTGCGCGGTATGAGCCCCTGGCAGCACCATACCACCGACAGTATATATTTCTTTGATTTTAAAATATTTTTGTGCAGCATCTAGAATAATGTTAATAAAGCCATACCAGTCTAACCTTGGTATATCGCTTTTAAAAATTACCAGGTTTCTATTCTTGCATCCGAGAAATTTACTTTCAGGAAATTGGGCAACATCGTTTTCCACCGTAACGCCGCCAAGTGAGAAGAAACCTTCAGGACTGACTTCAGCCAGTACTTTACACTTCAGCCCTCGAGTCAGATAATCGGCGATTTTAGGGCCCAACCTGCCTACATCCTGGTTCCAGAGCACTACCAGAGAAGAGGAATCGAACCTTCGCCTGGTAAGAAGCTTGAACGAATTTGTCTCAGTCAAATTAATCTGTTCCTGCGTCCTTCTTGAATAATTTATCTATTTCTTGCAGAATTTTCCTTTTGTCTTCTTCTGTTATAGGTTTTGGAGGCTTTGAATAAACTACATATTTCAGTTTATCGAGCTGTTCCTTGATCTCCGGAGGAAGCTTTTCATAAACACTTTCGATCTCGCTGTCACTCTGTTGTATGAGTGCATCAACTTCGTCCACTGATATTTTGAGACCAAGTGCGACACCCAGCACTTCGAGCACCGCCTTGGAGCCTTTGGGGTAAGGTATCGGGAAGCCGTGGACATAAATCGGTATCTCGCCCATCACGCATATGGCTTCTAACCCTCTTTTCTTGGCCACTCCCAATAACAGGCCGTTGAGCCCGGTAATGTTACCCTGGCCGTCCCTGCCCTCAACCTCTGACATCAAAATTGTATTTTCGTAGCTTCTTACTTCGTTGAGCAGATCGCTCATGTTCGGCACCACCCATACTCTCGACCTGGTAGTGTGATGTATGGGTGCAACGGCTGCACCTGACGTGTATATCCGTTTACAGCCAAATCTCACCGCTACGTCAACGACAAGATTAGCCATTTTGTAAGCTTTTATTCCCTCCGCATAGGCGCCACCACTTTCTGTTGGCTGTTCTTCGCCAATAAAGAACAACAGGTCTTTTCCAGCGGTTTTTTTGAAATAGAATTTGTTATGAGGGAACTCCAGACTTTTCAGTTCGCCGTCTTTTATTACTACCTTTCTTGGGTAGAAGAACTCAAATGACTCAATCTCACCCAATTCCTCTGCCGCCACCATTCTTCTGAGCATGTCTACAGCCATGATGCCGATGTTGCCGATTCCCGGCCAGCAGGCAATCAAGACAGGATTTACCAACTTTGGTGCTTTGTATATTCTGACTCCCATTGCTCCTCGCTTTTACATTTCCAACCCTTATTCGATAGTATAGCATCACAGATATAGGATGACTAGAGCACTTCCCGGGTTCGTATACCGGTTAAACAAGACCAAAGCAGGTGGGCTGTGATAAACTAAATCCCATAAAAATTGCAGAGGCAGCTTATTGTTCAAAAAAATACACGTATTTCGGGTTAAGCCGGGCCAGGAATTGCTTGACAGTATTACAGGTTATTGCCTTAAATCGGGCATCTCTTCAGCTATTATTATCGGTATCATCGGTTCATTGGAGAACGCCACGCTTGACTTTTTAAAAGCCTTGCCGGGCAAATACCAGGGTGTCGATTATGGAGGTCCTTTGGAAATCGTCTGCGCCCAGGGCTCTGTGGCCCTAAAGGACAATAAACCGATTGTCCATATACATATTCAGCTATCCACAGAGAATAATTGTTGCGGCGGACACCTGGCTAGAGCCATTGTGTTTTCTACCGCTGAGGTAAGCCTGGGAGAACTGGACTACCAGCTTGTGCGCCGGCTGGATGACTACACCGGCCTGAATGAACTGGTCGACTAAAATATAGATGTCTTATTAACTTGGACAACGTAATAGAACAGCTGCACCCAATCTTTAAGCCTGAATCTATGGCTGTGTTAGGCGCCTCTGACAGACCGGGCAAATGGGGATACGTGATGGTTCAGAGGCCCCTTAACGCCGGGTTCGACGGAGCTGTATATCCGGTAAACCCCAATAAGAAGGAGATACTCGGCTTGACCACTTATGGCAGCGTACTCGATATTCCCCAAACTATCGACCTGGCGGTTATAGTTGCACCGGCTGCCGTAACGCCCGAACTAATGCACGAGTGCGCCGTCAAAGGAGTAAAGGGGGCTGTTGTTATTTCTGCCGGATTCGCGGAGGCTGGCGAGCAGGGTAAAGCGCTGGAAGACAAAGTGGTAAGAATAGCCAGAGAGGCGAGAATAAGATTTGTGGGTCCCAATTGCATGGGCATCTGGAGTGCTGCTGGAAAGCTAAACCTTAGCTTCGACCAGGCCCCTAAAGCCGGAGCCATCGCCTTCGTTTCACAGAGCGGCACCTTCGGTGGCTACCTCTCCGAAATAGCCAGTGCCAAGGGCTATGGATTGAGCAAATTTATTAGCGTCGGTAATCAGGCGGATATTACAGCTTCCGAATATCTAGAATATCTGGCTGCAGATAATAACACAAAAGTTATCGTTTTTTATATAGAAGGTTTCAAAGACGGCAGAGGATTCTTCCAGATTGCTAGAGAAATCATAAAACAGAAACCTGTCATTATTTTCAAGGGCGGCAGCACCGCTGCCGGTTCCAGAGCCACGCTATCCCATACCGCATCCCTGGCCGGTTCAGAAGAGGTATTTGATGGCATGTGCCGTCAGGCAGGATTGATAAGGGCCAGCGAAGCCATACAAGCCTTTGAAATCGCTGAGGCGCTCGGGGGAGAACCTCTGCCGGAGGGAAATCGGGTAGCAATCATGGGCAGCGGTGGCCAGGGTGTCGTAGTTACCGACGCCTGTGTCTCTTTAGGGCTTGAAGTGCCGGAGTTCGATGCACAAACAATGAGCAGCATTCAGAAACTTCTGCCGGCCCACGCTCCTCCAGCCAGAAATCCGGTCGACTTTGCCGGCAGCTATCGCACTACCCTCAACGAGGTACTGGTAATAGAAAAGCTTATCAGCCTCGATTATATCGACGGCGTCATAACCAATGTTCCCGTAAATCCGATGATCTGGGGGCTGAAGCCTGCAACAACCGATAAGAACAAGGACTTATCGGAATCGATTGAGGCTTCACTGCAAGCCTCCAGACGTTTTGCTAATCTTCCACAGAAATATGGTAAGCCTATAGTCACGGTACGCTTCCGGAGGACAGACGACCCGACCGTTGCTATTTTAAAGGAGGCCGGTATACCTGTATATGACACTCCGGAACAGGCGGCACGGGCCATGGCTGCCCTGGTCAAATATGCCGGAGCCCGGAGGTCGGCTGGCCTGATTTAAGGATCCGAAGAGGCTCATAATAATCTTGACACTATCTCGACGCAAAAGCTATACTTTTCGGCGGGGCCATTAGCTCAGACGGTTAGAGCACGGTCCTGATAAGACCGGGGTCTGTGGTTCGAGTCCACAATGGCCCACCAGCCTCACTCAAAAACTATCCAAATAATAGAATCTATAACCCTTAGGTGCAGTCAGTACATTAAAACTAATCTAATAATCCGGCCACCCTCGTCATACAGGCTCCACGCTAAGCTGATTCTTCTAAATATGGTAGGCCGCTTATCTTTTATAGGTTGACCATGATGGCATCGCCGTCTACTCTTACCTCGAAAGATTTTTCCGGATTCGATGCTGGGCCTTTTACCACCGCTCCCGTCTTCACATTAAAGATTGAGCCATGGCAGAGACACCGGACATTTTCTCCGTTTAGAGTCCCGTCCGATAGCTTGCACCCTCTATGAGTACAAATGTTACCAATGCTGTAATAAGACCCGCCTACGTTAGCAATGAGTATCTTTTGGCCGCTGTTTTCAAAGCTTATCATTCTGCCGGCGGCCACGTCCTTTATCGATGCAGCTTTAACTTCCATGTTTGTCCTCCTTCATCACTGCTTAGTGAACTTCGCCTGCCCTAAGTTTCATTCTACTCGATTTCTTTCAGCAACGCCACAACGTATAAAAAATTTAATGCTTGACATAGCATCGGTATTAGAATTAACATGCTACCAGGCACTCCGTTCCTAAAATACATCAAGCAGGAGATATATCTATGGCCTTAAAAATGTCAATAAAAGAAGCCAAAGAGCGAGCTATCGAGTTGATGCATCGTGGTTACCACTGAGGTCCGGGCGTCCTGCAAGTTATGTGGGAAGCTTATGGACTGGGTAACGAGGAACTTCTCTGGTCGGGAATCGCCTTTACGGGAGGCATCGCCGGACAACAGAAGGCACCATGCGGAGCGGTATCGTCGGCTGCAATTTGCCTGGGTTTGCGTCACGGACATTTTGCCACCGATAAACAAAAGGCTAAACAAGCCCGCTACGATGCACGCCAGCAAGCCAGTGAAGTGGTAAATGCATTCAGCGATAAGTTCGGCTCCATCTCCTGTCTCGATTTGGTTGGAATCGATTTTTCAAAACCCGGTGAGTATCAGCGCTTCCAGGAATCGGGGGTATTCGAAGAAAAATGTGACCGGTATGTCCAGTTCATTATTGAGACGCTTTATCAGATGGATGACAAGATAGGGACCGCCAAAGTGCCCCAAGAGGTGACGATATATACCAAACCAGGCTGCCCGTTTTGTGCCGCGGCCAAGCAGGACCTTGAAGAGCGCGGCATTACGTACAAAGAATTAAGTGCCGATGACGACCCGAAAATTGCGCAGGAAATCATGCGTCTTTCAGGTGGAGAGGGTATAGTCCCCATTTTGGTAATCGGTGATGAGGTCAAGGTAGGTTTCGGCGGCGGTTGAGCCATCTAGATTGCGGCAGTTGGCCGCGTCCAAAACCCGCTGTAGACCAGATGTAAATTAAAGAGCTGGGATTACATGGATTCCCAGCTCATTCAAATTCCAGTTAAAAACTGCTGTCTAGCTTTTGCCTATCCTGAACATTTTAGTTCCGCACACCGGACAACTGCCTTGGGTCGCCGGTTTGCCATTCTTCATCTTTATACTCTTCGGATCCTTCATTTCCCTTTTGGTGCGGCACTTCATGCAGTATGCTTGCATTTCCTTCCTCCTTAAGGATACACAATAAACTATCACGAGTGAAATGTCAATAGTACGAACGTCATTAATCGTTAAAAAATCAAAATTGACAGACCTATTTACAGGTACATTTCTGTCGTCCTAAAACCGCTTGACAAGGTTGTTAACTAATGTTAGATTTGTGCTTACTTACTGGAGGTCAGCTTATCATGGTAAAGTACGGCACGCAAGAATGGTATGACGTATATAAAGAGGAAATCAACCAGAGCAAAGCCTACGAGGAGGCAGCCAGGACTTGGGAAGGCGATTTCTATTTCATAACCGAGAAAGGTGGGCCGGTAAAGGAACCAATCTACGGCTACGTAGACCTGTACCACGGTAAATGTCGGGCATCGGAGGTGGTTACCAACACTAAGAAATATAATCCTGAATTCATCATTCAGGCGCCTTACCATATCTGGAAGAGGATATGCCTCAAGCAGCTCGATTCCACCCAAGCGCTTATCACAAAGCAGTCCAAGCTTATGACGGGCAGTAGGGGCACCATGGCTAAAATAATGCGTTACACCAAAGCTGCCAATGAGCTTACTAATATAACTGCTCGCATAGATACAGAGTGGTTAGACTAATAATTTCTAGTACTGCAATATAAAAAATACGAGGAAGGGAGGTTTCGTTATGGCCAAGTTCTTTACCCAAGAGTGGGGCGAACTATTCAAGGAGGCGATTAATAACAATAAGGCCTACGAGGAGGCAGCGAGGACCTGGGAGGGTGATTTTTATTTTGTCATGGAGCCAGGCGGACCGGTTAAAGAGACAGCTTATACCTACATAGACCTGTACCATGGTAAATGCCGGAAGATAGAACTAATCACTGATCCGAGCAAGCATAAACCTGAATTCACCATGACAGCTCCCTATTCCGTCTGGAAGCGGATAGCCACTAAGGAACTTGACCCGATAAAGGCCATGATTACCAGACAGGCCAAGCTCTCCGGAAATATGGCCAAAATCATGCGGTACGTCAAGGCAGCAAACGAGCTTACCGTAAGTACCACAAAAGTACCGACCGAGTGGCTGGACTGAGATTTTATGAATGATTCTTTAAAACAATTCAGTCTGGGAAGGTAGGAAATATGGCCAAGTTCTTTACTCAACAGTGGTGCGATTTATACCAGCAGGCGATTAATAACAGCAAGGCGTACGAGGATGCAGCGAAGACATGGGAGGGCGACTTTTACTTTGTTATGGAGGCTGGTGGGCCGGTTAAAGAGACAGGTTACATATACATAGATCTCTATCATGGCAAATGCCGAAAAATAGAAGTCGTCGCCAACCCTAACAAATATAAACCCGAATTCACTATAAAAGCAACATACCCCGTCTGGAAGCGCATAGCTACCACGGAACTCGACCCGATAAAAGCAATGATTAGCTTACAAGCCAAGCTTTCCGGAAACATAGTTAAAATTATGCGTTACGTGAAGGCAGCTAACGAGCTTACCACAAGCACCACAAAAGTATCGACTGAGTGGCTGGACTAGGCTACTGGCCGTTTAAAAATATAAAGGGGGTTATTATGTGGACTTTCTCCTGCCCGTTTATTGCCTACGGCGATAATGCACTTGAATACCTGGCGCAGATTCAGGGAAAAAAAGCTTTTATTGTCACAGATAAAAATATCGTAAAACTTGGCTTGGTGAAATTGGTGACCGACCAGTTAGATACAGTAAATATCAAATGGCAGATATTCGATGAAGTAGAACCAGAGCCTTCACTGGAGACCGTTAAAAAAGGTGGAGTAGCCGTGGGAAAATACCAGCCTGACTGGGTAATAGGTATCGGTGGCGGCTCATGTATGGATGCGGCCAAAGCCATTATCATCCTACTGGTCAAGCCCGACCTCGAGCCCGACTGCATCATCGCTTCCGATACCTACAACTTCAGGGCCAAAGCCAGGCTAATGGCTATTCCCACTACCAGCGGCACAGGTGCCGAGGCCACCTGGGCAATAATTCTCACAGATACAAAAGAAAACCGCAAACTTGGCCTTGGTACCACAGAATGTATGCCGGATGTAGCCATACTCGATCCGGTTATGGTTGCCGGGATGCCGCCTCTTATTACGGCTGACACAGGCATGGATGTACTCACACATGCCATCGAGGGATACGCTTCAACCTGGGGAACCAGCATCACCGATGGACCGGGACTGGTTGCTACCAGGAAAACCTTTCAATACCTAACTAAAGCATATAGAGACGGCAACGACCTAGAGGCCCGCAAGGAAATGCAGAACGCCGCCATATTAGGCGGTATGTCATTCGGTAATTCCATGGCTGGCCTGGGCCACAGCACAGGGCACGCCCTAGGAGCACTTTTCCACGTCCCGCATGGACGTACAGTCGGTCTGTTCCTGCCGTATACCATGGAATACCTCGTAAACGGCTCCGAAGAGACAACGACTAAATATGCCGAGATATCGCGCTACTGCGGCATTTCATCAGCGGACTCCGATAAGGAATGCGCCAAAACCCTGATAGCCAGAATCCGCTCGCTGGCCAAGGAAATCGGCCAGCCTCTTTCGGTCAAAGACTGCGGTATCGACAAAGCCAAGTATGAAGAATCGGTTCCCGGGCTGATAGATAGAGCTCTGAACGAAGTTATGACTATGACGGTCACCCGCGTTCCGGGTGAAGAAGACTTGGGCAAAATCTTTCGCTACGCCTACGACGGCAAAAGCATCGACTTTTAGTCTATTTTTTAATATGAATACAGGAGGATACCATGAATGGATATCATGGTAAATTACTTATAGCCGATCTTACCAAGGGAACACTAATCGATGAGCCTCTAAACGAGAAATATGCCCGCGATTTCGTAGGCAGTACGGGGCTGGCTGCACGCTATTTATTTGATATGGTCGATGAAAAAACAGATCCGTTAGGGCCGGATAACGTGCTGATTCTTATGCCCGGCCTTTTTAATAGCACCAGCGGGCCGAGTGTCTGCCGCTGGGGAGGCGCTACGAAATCTCCTTACACCGGTCATTACGGCGACGCCAATGCCAGCGCCTGGTTTGGCGCCGAACTTAAACACGCCGGCTACGATGGCATCATATTGAAAGGCAAGTCGCCAAAGCCTGTGTATATTTATGTCAAGGATGGCAAGGCCGAATTAAAAGACGCCGGCTCACTCTGGGGTAATGATACCTTCAAGACACAGGAGGAAATAAAGAAGGCACACAATGATAACCGGACGCAGATTGCCTGCATTGGACCCGCTTCTGAGAATCTGGCGCTATGCGGCAATATAATGTCCGAGTACGGCCACAGTTTAGGCCGCGCCGGTCTTGGCTGCGTTATGGGTTCCAAGAACGTCAAGGCAGTAGCTGTACGGGGTAAGATAGACCTGCCAATGCACGATGCCGAGAAGTTCCGTGAAGCGGCCCGACAAGCCATGAAAGAAGTAAAAGAAGGCTTTTTTACACAATGGATGCACGAGGGCGGCACGGCATCTTGGGTAGACTCCGCCATTTCCTATGGCGACGGTCCCACCAATTATTACACCACCCCAACTATGCCCGAAGCCACCAAGATAAGCGGCGCCGAGCAGTTTGAGAAGTATCAGACCGATAGCACGGGTTGTTACAGCTGCCCTATCCGCTGCCGAAAAATATTGCAGATTAAAGAAGGTAAATATTTATATGATAGAGTCGAAGGCCCTGAATACGAAACACTTATCGCCTGGGGCGCCATGATGGGACTGGACCTCGACATGTCAACTGCCGTTTATATCAACGAAATGTGCAATGCTTACGGATTCGATACCATCAGCAGCGGAGCCAGCGCTGGTTACGCATTTTACCTTTATGGCTTAGGAGTAATTTCCGTAAAGGAGACCGGCGGGCTAAAGCTCAACTGGGGTAATGTGGATGATGCCATTAAGCTCCTGCACCTCATCGGGAAAAATGAGGGCTTCGGTGCGGTAGTGGCCGGCGGCACGAAACGAATGGCCCAAAAATACGGCCAGCCGGCTGGGGAGGCCATTCAAACGAAAGGGCTGGAACTTCCGATGCACGACCCTCGGGCTTATCACTCTATGGCACTCGTCTATGCTACTGCACCCCGAGGGGCCGACAACAATAAAAGCAACGCGTACCAGGTTGATGGCGGCACCGGTCATCCTGACCTGAATTTACCTATCACCGACCGGTGGGAAGATGATAAAGCAGCCATGGTGGAAAGAAGCCAGAACTGGGTAGCGATTAGCGACTCACTCGGTATCTGCCACTGGTCACTCATTCCGGTTACATATATAACCTCCATGGTAAACGAATTGACAGGTTGGAACATGGACCTGGAACAATTGCTAAACACTGGCGAACGCGTCTTTCAATTGCAACGTGCGCTTTCGTGCAAGCTCGGCATATCCTCAAAAGACGATGTGCTGCCTGATTTGGTTATGAAGTCGATTCCGGAAGGTGGGACAGAGGGCCATGTGCCGAACATAGGCAAAATGCTGCCTGAGTATTATGCACTGAGAGACTGGGACAAAGTCACCGGCAAACCTTCAAAAAAACGCCTGGAAAGCCTTGGGATGCCTGAAGTTGCGGTCGCTATCGGCGCCAAGTGAACCCGCTGAGCCGAGATTTTAAAAACAATATTCCGGCTATTTCATCCGCCGGCAACCTTCGATAGTATATCCAACCTGTCGCCGTCATTGAGCACAGGATCCTTCAGTTGGTTGATATTCTTGCCGTTCAACAATATGTTGCTATTGTCCCATATCGATTCCGCTCCGTTAAAACCTCTAGCCTGAAGTTTTTCACGAAATATTGGGCCAAAATTTTTCTCGATATAATCTCTGGCTTCACTAATACCAGTCACATCAGCCGCTATGGAACTGGTGCCCAAAAAAATCCGCCATAGACCGATAAAATTGATACTGATTCTGGCCAATATACGCCCTACAGATATTTATAATAAAGTATTAAATATGCCTTGACAATAAAAAGTAATTGTTACTGATTATACTCGTGTCACCCTCAAACGGATAGACAAATTTGGTGCTATTTTCCAAGGAACAGGTTCCTGGGGTTCTCTACCATCATGGTTTTAATCTGGTTGTCAGTCACGCCCTGTGCTTTAAGCGCAGGTACAATATCCATGGATACGTGGTCTATCCTCCAATCTTTTAACATAGGTATAAGCGAATCAGGAACAGCAATCGGACGGCCCATCCAAAAATTGACTGTGTCCTGAGAAAGTTCAAGTTGATTCGCATATCCCTCTTCACACAGTGTGGCAATATTCCGTATGCTTATGTTATCGGGAACACCATTCAAAATGGCTCCACCGAGCCGGTCAAAAGCGACTTTGGTGCTTTTGGCAAGTATTGCTCTCTGATAATCAATACTACTGGAATTATTTACATGCCCGATCTGTATCTTTTTGGGGTCTGCGCCCTTACTGATTAGGAAATCGGCCTGCTCCGGTCCGCCGGTGGGGCCTTCCGTATGGGTGATGATGGGTACGCCGGTTGCTTTTTGGGCAATTGCCGCCGCCTCATGAACAGCCTTTTCGTAATCCGTCATCACAGGGCTGGAGCCAACCTTTATAACACCAACCTTGACACCAGTGGTGCCGATGCCTTCCATGATCTCCCCAACCATCAGCTCAGATATCATCTTGGAAATGTCCGTGCCATATACTACCCTGGTCTTCCAGTAAGCGGGGGAACCCGCTGCCTCATAATATAGGCCAGTAGAGCATATAATATTTATGCCAGTCCTCTGGGAAAGTTCCCTATATAGCAATGGGTCACGACCACCTGTATCATTGGGTGTCGCGTCAACAATAGTTTGTATCCCAACTGTCCGAGCCACTTCACATACCTTGAGATTAGCCTGCAATGCAGATTCTCGGTTATAAGGAGAAATAGTCGCATCTGCAAAACAACCTGTAACACCGAAGCAAAAATGCTCGTGTATTAATGTTACACCAAGCTTGTCAGCTGAGATTGGACCCAGTACGGAGTTTATTATAGAGCGACCTTGCAGTTTAATGGTGAACTCCCTTGAATTATACTTGTTCTCGATTGATAGTTGGCGTATATCTTTGTATTTTGATATTACGCATAAACATGGTAAAGCTACACGGCCTCACGGAGTTAATATTGACTCTTGCCAGCATCTAGCACCTGAGATATTTATTATTAATAGTACCAAACATCTTGACAAAGATGGTAATCGATGTTAGATTATCCTTCGTTTAATTTCTATCGAGTATTCAGTCGATATATTACTACACATTTTTAAAATTAGCTCCTAGATAAATTAGTAAATTGACAATTACTCCGAAGCATAGTAGGGCACGCGGACAATTTGACGATGGAGGTTTGGGGTAAAAATCTTCTCCTTGATATATAGAACGGGTTTCTATATGCTACACAAACCACTGAAATGCGGACGTTTCCAAGAATAACTGAGCACTTTATTGGATTTAAGACACGGCATCCAGATTGGGCTGAGGAAAGGAGGGTTTATGCAGTAGCGAAGGGAAATGATTGTGAACAAATATCTGTTCATAAAAAGGAAGGAGGATTGTAAGTAGATGAAAAAGTGGTATAACGTTGTGGCAATTTTAATGACGATGGTCATAATAGTCGGCGTAATTGCTACCGGGTGCGTCAAGACAGCACCACCTCAACCAACCGGCCCCGTCACCATAAATATAGGGCTACCGACGGCCCTAAGCGGTTCAGCAGCTCCGTGGGGCAAGATTCCTATCCCATTTTATGAAACCTTTGTCAAGTTGTTCAATGATGAAGGCTTTCAAGTGGGCGGTAAGAGTTACAATTTTAAGCTAATTCAAATCGACGATCAAAACACACCAGAGGGCGGAGCTGCCGCTGCCAAGCAGCTCATATTCAGCGACGGCTGCAAGTTTATAGTAGGACATTGGACGTGGAACTTCCCCGCCATATCAGCCGTGACCAACCCTGCTAAGGTCATCTTTGTGACCAGGACAGGTAACGAGGCCGTACCTGCCAGCTGGGGTGGTCTATATGACCCGAATACGATGCCTTATGTCGTTTTTGGTACCCCGTCTCACGAAGAATTTACCTCCGATTGTTTCGCCCTTGTGGATGCGTACCCAAATTATAAAAAACTAGGCATCTTCGACTCCGTCCAAGGCAAAGGCGCAGGCTGGGACCACGTAGACCAGACATTAGATAATGCGGGCATCAGGTATCATCATGAGTGGTTCGCAACAGGCACGTCGGACTTTACTCCTTATATCACCAATTTTAAAAATGAGGGTTGCGACATTGTCTACATAGCGGGATGGGTAGGTGAATTTATGCTGTTCCTCAAACAGCGGTATGAGTTGGGAGACAAGGACATGATTGTGGGCTGTGCCGGACCATTTGTAGACTTAGGCATGTACAAAGCAGTTGTCGGCGCCGATGCTTTGGAGGGCGCCATCGGTCAGTATTGGGCTAATTGGGATTTTAAAAAGACCAAGGTAGACCCAAAATTAGTTGCTATGTGTCAGGAAACAATGAATATTGTGTCAACAGACCAGGGTAAGCCAGCCACTTATAGCGGCTGGATAGGCTGGGTACCGGCTCACTTATTGATACTTGCTCAAGCCATGCAAAAGGCCGGCACCGCGGATGATACCGATGCCATTATGCAAGCGATCCGCGGCGGCACTTTTGACACCACGACGGGCCAATGGACGATGTCAGGTGCGAAGACGTACGGCTCCGCTGTAGTTAATGGATGCCCCTCCGCGCTGTCTATTATCCAGGGTGGTAAGGAAGTATATCTGTCTGAACATCCAATGGAGCCTATACCGTAAAACAGGGAAGCAGGATCTAGACAAAAGGTATGCCCGCCGAAATACTGATTGACGGACTGGTTCAAAGCTGCATGCACATAACTGTCGTTTGAATGATTTCATACCCGGGTAACGGTGTACTGCTTAGACGGACTCGGGAAAGGAAGGTGTATGCAATAGTGAAAAGTAAGTCAACGACGGACACTGACAAATATCAAGAAGGAGGGTGAAGTCGATGAAAAAGTGGTATAACATTTTGGCAATTTTACTGACTATGGTCATCGTAGTCGGCATAGTAGCTACCGGCTGTGCTAAAACAGGCCCACCTCAACCAACAGGGCCCATAATCATTAAGTTAGGAGCGTCAGTACCTTTCAGCGGCCCGGCAGCGCCCTGGCAGCTAGCTGGAGACCCACCCTGGAAAGAGTTTCTTAAAATGTTTAATGAGGAAGGTTTCCAGGTAAATGGAAAGACTTACAACTTTGAGTCGATTGAAGTAGATGACCAGAATACGCCTGAAGGCGGCACTGCTGCTGCCAAGCAGCTCATATTCGGTGATGGCTGCAAGTTTATCGCCGGACACTGGACCTGGAACTTTCCCGCCGTAGCCGCCGTTACCAATCCGGCTAAGGTCATCCTTATGACAAGGACAGGTAACGAGGCCGTACCCGCGAGCTGGGGTGGATTGTATGACCCACAGACAATGCCTTACGTCGTTTTCGGTAATCCTTCACACGAACAATTTACATCCGACTGCTTGGCGATTGTCGATGCTTACCCAAATTACCAGAGGCTGGGCATTATGGACTCTACCCAAGGTATGGGTGCAGGTTGGGCTAAAGTAGATAGCGACTTGGATAAAGCAGGAGTCAGATATCACCATGAATGGTTCCCACCAGGCACGACGGACTTTACACCCTTTATTTCCAGATATAAGGATGCTGGTTGCGACATAGTATATGTTGCAGGGTGGATTAGTGAAACATGGGCACTGGCAAAGCAGCGCTGGCAGATGGGCCTTAAGGACATGAAGGTTGGCCATTCTGGCCCGTTCGTCGATATAGGAATGTATAAAGCCATAGTTGGTGCCGATGCTGCTCAAGGTATGATAGGCCAGTATTGGGCTAACTGGGATTTCAAAAAGACTAAAGTGAATCCCAAATATGTAGCTATGTGCCAGCAAGTACAACAAAATATTTTTGCGGAAACCGGTAAATTTCCATATACCGGCTGGATCGGCTGGGGTCCATCACACCTGTTGATACTTGTTCAAGCTATGCAGAAGGCCGGCACCGTGGATGACACCGACGCCATAATGCAGGCCATTCGCGGTGGCACCTTTGACACTACAACCGGTACGTGGACAATGTCAGGGGCACAAACCTACGGCTCACCAATCGTTTTCGGAACTCCCAGCGCCCTGTGCACTATCCAGGGTGACAAAGAAGTATATCTCTCTGAACACCCCATGGAACCCCTACCATAACGATATAGAAAATAGACAGGTAAATTCGGTATGCCCCCTGCTGAAATATTGATTGACGGACTGGTCCAGAGCTGTATCTACATTACCATGGCATTCGGCATGGTGCTGGTTTTTAGCATTCTCGGCATTCTGAACTGGACGCACGGTCAGTTCTATATGCTGGGCGCTTTCGTAGTCTATTACAGTATTACGGCAGCGGGCATACCTTTTCCTTTAAGTTTGCTAATATCAGGGATTATTATTGGCGCATTGGGCATGCTAGTAGAGAGATTCGTTATCGAGCGCCTTAATGCTCCCGGCTACGGTATGATGTATGTATCTGTAGCCACCCTGGCACTCATTTTTTTCTTTGAGGGAGCTGCAGGTATGGCCTTTGGTCTAATGGATAAGGGATTGGCCACAGTACTGCCGGGTGTACTTAACCTGGGTTCATTCAGTGTAAGCTATCAAAAGATTGCTGTGATTATTTTTACCCTGGTAGTTATGATTATTATGTACGTAGTATTGAACCGGACTAAGGTTGGACTGGCCATCAGAGCCGCAGCTCAGGAATCTGTTGCCGCTAGTTTGTATGGTATAAGCGTCAAGAGGGTATCTCTACTGGTAATGGGCATCGGCTGTGCACTGGCCGCAATGGCTGGTGCAATAATGGCCCCCGTGTATACAATTAATCCTTTTATGGGACGTATCCCCATGATTTTCTCTTTGCTGGCGATTATCATCGGTGGACTGGGTAGTCTTACCGGAGCCATCGTGGGTGGCATAATACTGGGGTTCCTTAATAGCGTCATAGCTTATTATGTGTCATACCTATCTGAGTTCGTGCTATTTATGCTGGTAATCATAATCCTATTGGTCAGGCCGCAGGGATTATTTGGAGCCCCGATAAAATAATGCCATACTTTGATTACAAAACTTGGATACCGAGAATCGTGATCGGGGTTCTGATTGCGATTTTTGTTATACTTCCTGTTTTCACTACTAGTGTAATAACCCTTTCCATATTTATATCAAGCGGCATCTGGACGATTGCGGTGATGGGCTTTACGCTCGTACTGCGGACAGGGCAATTCAGTATGGGGCAAGCGGCCTTCATGGCGTTAGGTGCTTATGCCTCTGCCATATTGACCGTCAATCTTGGTATGCCGTTCTGGCCTAGTTTTCTACTCTCCGGCATCATATCAGGAATTATTGCACTTATAATAGGCCTAATTGTATTGAGGGTGGGTGGCATATATTTCTCAATTATTACTCTCGCTTTCGGCGAACTAGTGAGAATTTTTGCCCAGGAAGCGGAAGGTATTACCCGTGGGGTCAGAGGGATAATACCACCCACACCACCCACTATATCCTTGCTAGGTTTCGATATAAACTTTGCCGCGGGTAATCCTGTGCCGTACTACTACTTCATGATTATCCTTGTAGCTATCACAGCTATTATTTTTTGGCGGATTGAGCACAGTAGAATCGGCGGCACATTCGCCAGCTTAGCGCTTAATCAAACACTTGCTGAACATCAAGGCATACACCTCATGAAATACAGGGTAATAGCTTTTACTATAGCCGGCGTCTTCACCGGGTTTGCAGGCGCCTTCTATGCTAATTTTTTATCAATAATAACTCCATTCATGTTTGGATTATGGCAGTCCATACAGATAATGATGATGAGCGTAGTGGGCGGCATCAGTTCCATAGTCGGTGGCGCATTAATAGGTGCCACCATATTATATACTCTGGGTATCTATCTATCCCGCCTGCCAATATACAATATTCAGTATGTAGTGTTCGGTACCGTTGTTGTGCTAGTTTTGCTGTTCTTGCCTAAGGGGACTGGGCTTGTTGATCTATGGGGGAAGTTCTGGCGCAAGGTATTTAGAGAGCCTGATGAATATGAAATACCTGAAGAATCTGAAATGGCTGTGGAATAGACTGGAGAGAAAATCGAAATGCCCTTGCTTGAGTTGAACGGTATAACAAAATTATTTGGCAAGCTGGCTGCCCTGGAAGATATCGACCTCAATGTAGAAGAAGGTGAAATACTGGGTATAGTCGGCCCCAACGGTTCTGGCAAAACAACTTTGATTAACGTAATTTCGGGATATTATCGACCTACAATGGGAACAATTTACTTTAATAGCAAGAAAATCTCGGGGTTGAGACCCGACCAAATTGCTGCCAAAGGCATAGTGAGGACTTTCCAGTCTAATGTTTTGTTCGAGGGGGCCACGGTACTGGAAAGCATGTTAATAGGCTCATTGCTTCGGTATAAAACGACGGACTGGCAAGCCTTTTTTGAAACCAAGGCTTATAGGAAGGACAACGAAGAAGTCGTTGGCAGAGTGATAGAGCTATTGAAGACGTTCAATATATTTAACGACATATTTTTACCGGCGGCAGGACTCTCACACGGCTATCAACGGATGCTGGGCATAACTTTGGCACTTATAGCAAATCCTAAAGTTCTGCTTCTCGATGAGCCTACCACCGGCATGAACCATGAAGAAGCCATGTTCGTAGTTGAGAATATTAAAAAAATCGGTGAACAAGGCGTTACCGTAATATTGATAGAACATAATATGAAAGTGATTCTAAATGTAGCCACCAGAGTGGTCGTCCTCAACTTCGGCAATAAGATTGCCGAGGGTAAACCTGAGGATGTAATGAATAAATCCGAGGTCATTGAGGCTTATCTTGGTACGGAGACCATATAAAGGATGCTTGAACTTAAAAGCGTTTGTGTTTTCTATAAAAAGCACGTAGCACTCAGAAATTTGTCGCTATCGATAAAAAAAGGTGATTTTGTCACCATTCTGGGAGCAAATGGCGCTGGTAAAACTTCGACACTCAATGCTATCAGCGGGCTAATAAAGGAAAGGAAGAAGAGTGGAGAAGAGGGATTGACGGGGGAGATTTATTTTAACGACAAGAAGATATCTGGGTTGACAGCGGCAAAGATAGCCTCACTAGGGGTCATACAGATACCCGAGGGTAGAAGGGTTTTCCCCCAACTTACGGTTAGAGAGAATTTGCAGGTGGGTGCATATCTTCGTAAAGATACCGTGAATATACATAGGTCATTAGAGAAAGTATTGACCCTTTTCCCCGACCTCAAAGGCAAGCTTCATGCCAAGGGACGCGAATTGAGCGGTGGACAACAGCAAATGCTGGCCATCTCCCGAGGATTAATGGCACAACCTGAATTGCTTTTACTCGATGAGCCATCGCTTGGTCTCAGTCCTCTACTCCGGCAGCAGCTGGCCGTGAAAATAAAAGAAATCAACAATGAAGGGACAACGGTAGTACTTGTTGAGCAGAATGCCCGACTCGGCCTTATGCTAGCATCTTACGGCTATGTCTTAGAAAATGGTAAGTTGGCCCTTGAGGGTAAGACTGCCGACCTGCTTAATAACGAAGATGTGAAAAAAGCATATCTTGGAGTTTAGTGGTCAATAAGAACCTATTATTCACGCGTCGAATTACCGGCTGCTGCTCGGTACAACATCGAGGAGTTCATGAAAGATTATAAATGGTTTAAAAGCTATGATCCGGGTGTACCGCATACTCTGCAGCCATATCCAAATATTACGCCAATCGACGTGCTAACGGACTGTCTGAAGGAGAGACCGGAACACCCCTTAGCTATCTTTGAGGGCAGAGAGGTATCCTATCGGGAGGTAGAAGAACACAGCAATGCACTGGCAAAGGCGCTAATCACCAATGGCGTGAAGAAAGGTGATAGGGTCATATGTCTTTTCTTGAACTGTCCGCAGAGCTTTATCGCATTCTTTGCCATCTGGAAAGCTGGCGCCATTGCGGTACCGCTAAATCCGTATTATACGTCGTTCGAACTCGGGCGGTCTATAAATGATGTGGAGGCCGAGATTGCCTTAGTCGGCTCAACATATTACGGTACAGTCAAGTCTTTCCAACACCAAACTACACTTAAACTGATCATCGCCTCGGACCTGAATACTTATGCGAAATCGCCGATCCAAAAAGAAAGCGGTTCAGTCAGGCTCAAAAAAGGAGACCTGTGGTGGACTGACCTTATAACTAAGTTCGAAGGGTCAAGGAGACCACGCACCAAAATTAAACCGTCGGATACGGCACTTATACTTTTTAGCGGCGGCACCACCGGGACACCTAAAGGCGTCATGTGCAGCTACCAATCCATAATCAGCACCGCGATTGCTCAGAGGACCTGGTATAAATCGGTGATAGTCGAATGGAAGGACAAAGCACTGATACCACTTCCTCTCTTCCATTCATTCGGTGTTTATGTTTGCTTCGGTTCGTTTCTTCTGTGCCACATATCCCAGGTGCTGATTCAAAATCCTAGAGATATTAAAAACATCGTCGATACAATAAAAGACTACCGGATTAATGCCTTGACAGTTACTCCAACAACGCTGATAGCTATTCTAAATTATCCCGCCCTGCGGCCCGGCGATCTCCGCTCGTTAACACGGGTAGGTTCAGGCGCAGCACCTCTGATGGCCGAGACCAAGCACAAGTTGGAAATACTTACTACTGGACCTGTCGTCGAAGGTTATGGCTTGACAGAATCAGGAACAATCGGTACCACATTCCCGGTCAAAGGAAAATGGAAGCAAGGCTCAGTGGGCGTACCCACGATGGACGTAGTGGTACGTATAATGGATATTGATAATGGCACCAAGGAACTCAAGACAGACGAGGAAGGCGAAATCACCATAAAGGCACCCCAGCTAATGCAAGGATATTGGAGACGTCCGGAAGAAACTGCATCGACTTTGCGCCACGGCTGGCTGTACACAGGTGACATCGGCTATCTGGATGAAGATGGGTATCTTTTTCTGACATCTCGAAAAAAAGACCTTATCAAGTGTGGAGGTTTTCAGGTGTGGCCACGTGAGGTGGAGGAGATACTTATGATGCACCCTGCTATAAAGGAGGTATGCGTCGGAGGGATTCCAGACCCGAGACAGATCGAGGCAGTTAAGGCATGGGTAGTGTTAAAAGCTGGGCAACAAGCAAGCGCTGAGGAACTGCACGTTTTCCTCCGGGAAAAGATTACTGGTTACAAAGTGCCTAGATTCTTCGAATTCCGCGATGATCTGCCCAAGACACTGGTAGGCAAGGTGTTACGCCGGATACTACAGGATGAAGAGAAAGCCAAGTAATTAAAGTTATGAGGACAAGTAGGATATGGGTTCAGATGGTATTCGCGTGCGCCATCGCCACTGCCAGTTCCTCACACATCTCCGCATATTGTTCAATCGTATAAAGTCTTTTGAGCCACCAACGCTTAAGTGCCCAGGTGTGGCAAAGCATCATTATGTTGTAGCCGGTTACAAACGAGTCACTAAAAAAATTTTGCTGGTCTTTCTGGCGGCAGAGTTCGACCATTTCCTCAAACAAAGTTACTACCCGTGTTTCCGCATCTAGCATGCCCTGCAGTTGTTCACCATTTAGGTACTTTGACGCGTTGTACCAAAAAAGAACCATTTTTTGCCTTTTATCGACCCCGTATACATATATTCGCACTGCCTTCTTGAGTATCTCCTCAGGCGGCATATCTTGCATTTCCTTACGTACTTCTTTTTCCCATCTGCTGATATTTCGGTTATGTATCTCGCCGAATATCACCGGAAAATCATCTTTAGATTTAATATAGTAATAAAGTGTCCCGACGCTGATATTACATGCCTCTGCAATCTCTTTGGTCGTAGTTTGCATATATCCCTTTTCAAAAAATACAGTGGTGGCTACTTTTGCTATTTGCTGCAGCTTATTATTTCTACGCGTTTTTTTTGACTTTTTATTCATCAATCTCATTCTTGGGATGAAACGCTAATGATCAACGTCTCTTTAGAACGGCATTATATAATAATGACCCTGCTCTCTCAACACTAATGAAGTTGGGCGAATGTATCAACCTCACTACCAATTTGGCGAACCAAATGCTGCCTACACGGGCAGCTATTTCCCGAATCAACTGGCACCTCCGCCAGCGGTGCAGCCGAAGCAGTGGAAACCGAAACGAATCGTCCTGTTAATAAGGACATCGTAATTAAAATCGTAAACCGTCAGCCGTCTTGAGTCCATGATTTGCATACCAAGCATCTGGTTAAAATCACAGTCGTAAATCCGGCCATCGTAACCTACACTGATAAGCGAGCGACAGGCAACGCTCCGGGCAGCTTGAGCGTCGAAGCTTCTAACTAGGCTGTCCATATAATCGGTGTAGGTGCCCGCATTCTGAAGTAGTGCCCTGAATCGGTTGATAGGCATATTGGTTACCGCATAAAGTTTATTGAAAACCAGCCCATACTGCGCTAATTCTTGTCTGAATCTCGACTCGAGTTCCAGGCGCTGTGTCGGTGATACCGGCCCTTCGGCGTTGTAGACCAAGTTTAGAATAAGACCTGTTTTTTCCTTGCCATAACCGGCTTTATTTAGCAAACGTATTCCTTCAATGCTCTTTTTATAGACACCATGACCCCTGATATTATCCGTATAATTTGATTCATAGTGAGGCAGTGAGGCCAGTAGCTCGACCTGATTTTGTGCGAAGAATTCAGGCAGATACTCTTTTGTTTGACCGTTTTCAGGATTACCGTCAAAAATGACAGTCAGGTTATGCCTGCTTACGACGTGCTTATTGAGCTTTCGGGCCTCCCTTACAAAATAATCATAGTTTGGATTAAGCTCGGGCGCTCCTCCGGTAATATCCAGATTTCTAACTTGTTCGTGTTGCTTCAGAATCTGAAGACATCGGTCGACAATAGGCAATTGCATCTGTTCTGTTCTCTTAGGGGAAGCATCAACATG
>CAYPRI010000011.1:19462-32325 GCA_964413085.1 uncultured Dehalococcoidales bacterium | reverse complement strand
TGGTTACTTCCAGGGCTTCAGTCAGGGTCATGGCAGGCATTATAGAGGGCAACGCACGGGCCAGCATGGTCTTGCCGCTGCCCGGCGGGCCCTGCATAATCACGTTGTGACCACCGGTGGCCGCCACTTCCAGCGCGCGCTTGGCATGTTCCTGGCCTTTTATGTGCGACAGGTCGGCATGGGTGAGGTCTCTTTCAACTCGTCTCCAGTCCTTGTCTGACTGGTAATAGGGGATGGTTATCTCACTGCGAAGGTGGCTGACCAGTTGAGCCAGCGAGATGGAGGGGATGACCTTGATGCCATCCAGCAGGGAAGCCTCGTTGGCATCGTCGGCAGGCACAAAGACCTCCGGCACACCCTTATCCTGTGCCAGGGCTACCATGGGCAATATGCCCTGCGTATGGCGGAGGCTGCCATCAAGCGAAAGCTCTCCTAGAAAGATGGTTTTGGAGAGGTCGGCGTATATCTGGTCGGAACTGAGCAATATACCGATGGCTATGGGTAAATCGTAGGCGGGGCCGGCCTTTTTCAAATCAGCCGGCGCCAGATTCACCGTTATCCGCCGCATGGGGAAGGTGCATCCGGAATTACGAATCGCAGCGCGGACACGCTCTCTGGCCTCCTGTACAGCGGTGTCCGGCAGTCCCACGACGGTGAAAGCGGGGAGGCCAGGTGAGATATCGACCTCGACTTCAACGATGGCCCCTTCCAGCCCGACGACGGCACACGACATTACTTTGGCCAGCATAATGTTGGATTCTCCCCGTATTGCAGTACTATCGCAGATTATAGCAGAAGGTGGTGCCAGCCGTGTATCAGTTGCAGTTTTATTTGTGAGGGCGGGGTATTTTGGGACGCCTGCCCTCAGCATATTGTCGAAGCTTTTCCGCTATTTCCGGGGAGGCCAGGCTGGACTTGTGGATATTAGCCTCTAATTTAATACCTTTGTCGAGTGCTAATGAAAGGCCCTTATAGGTGGCCTGCCTGTCATTAAGCAGCGAAGTTTGAGGATAGCTGGACATTATTTCGGCCAGCTCCAGCGAACGGGCAAATGCCTTACCCTTTGGCACGACCTCTTGAACCAATCCCATGGCCAGGGCGCGCTCAGCGTCGATTGAGATGCCCGTCTCAATAAGATAGAGCGCATTGCTCAGCCCAACTATTTTAGGAAATCGTTGTGTACCGCCGTCTATGAGCGGTATGCCCCAACGGCGGCCGGGATGGCCGAAGGTGGCATTGCTGGAAGCGATGCGAAAGTCACACCAGCAAGCCAGTTCCAGACCACCGGCCAGACAGTAGCCGTTTACAGCGGCAATTGTCGTTTTTTTTACGTGGGTGATTCGACTGATGCCCATGGGGCCGGACTTTCCGGAGCCGGGACGTGTAACAAGGCTTTCGGTGTTCTTTAAGTCGGCTCCGGAGCAAAATGCAATATCTCCGGCGCCGGTGAGTATCAGAATATCAAGGCTCGAGTCCCGGCTGAACTCCTTGACGGCTTCAAACAGGAGCTGCGCCGTCTCGCCGTCGACACAGTTGCGTACCTCGGGCCGGTTAATGCTAACTTTGAATGAATGACCGATGCGTTCGGTTTCCACTTTGGCCATGGCATTGACTACTTATATACCCGGGATAGCGCTTTGGCCAGGCCGGGGACCGTCTCGTATTTTTTCAGTTCCGAAGGTTTAATCCACCTGGCTTCGGTATGCTCCCAATCAATCTTAATTTTATCAGGGGCTTTTACGTGGAAGAGGAAGGGGTGGACGATCCACTTGCGATTGAGGTCTTTATCAATGACTTCCAGCGGCCGGCCTTTCTTAATTAGTTTGATATCTTTTTTAAATAGCTGCGTTTCCTGGCTTATCTCGGTGAAGGCCTGGTCGATGGGATTCGTTTCCATGTAGCCGCTGACGCCAGCCCAGCTCCGGCGGTAGGTGCCTACCTTAACACTGCGCCTCAGAATCAAGATTTTGCCGCGATGCTCCAGGAAGGAAGTGACCACATGTTTCTCTTCCAGGGCGCCCTCAGTTTTCTCAACCAGCTTCTTTTCCAGATACTCCTTTAATAGGCCCAGCGCAGCCTCGGCGGCCTTCTGTTTATTTTCCTCACGGCTGCCGTGCAAATGGTGCTCCTTGGTTAAATTACTGTCCTTAGATGAAAGACCGAAATAGAATAGACCCACCGGTTTTCCCGACGTGGCGCCCGTTGGGCCGGCGATGCCCGTATCGGACAGGCAGATATCGACTTTCAGCAATTTCCTGCCTCCCTTGGCCATCTCCGCGGCTGTCCGCGAGCTAACGGCACCATGCTTCCTGAGCGTCAATTTTCTGACACCGACGATGTCCGTTTTGACCTCGTTCGAGTAGGAAACGATGGCGCCTTTGAAGTAATCTGAACTGCCGGCTACATTGGTTATTTTGTCGCCGATTCTACCGCCTGTGGCCGATTCGACGGTGCCGATAGTGAGCAGCTTGCCGGTTTTGGCCTGATACTTGTGCAGAAGCTGGGCAATTTCTTCTTGTAATGCAGGCATCAGGCCAATTTTAACAGAAAGCAGTTTGACTGTCATGGCACTCATATAAATTGTAAATCCTAAGCTTCAAATCCCAAACAAATTCAAAGTACCAAACAACAATAACAAAAAAACTAATTTTAGAATTTAGGGATTGGGAAATTGATGTTGTTTGAGATTTGTTATTTGAAATTTGAGTTTTGTGGTGAAGGGAGACATGGAGAACTTTCCTGATATAATAAATGGTTGTGGAAGAGCTATCTGATACCATAACCTTTTTAGGTACGGCGGGGGCGAGGTTTGTGGTGACCAAGCAGTTTCTGGCTTCAGGTGGCGCCTGGTTGAACCTGAGTGGCACTCAGATACTACTCGACCCGGGACCGGGCTGTCTGGTTCAGAGCGTGAAACGAAAGCTCGACGCCTTGAAGCTTAAAGCTATCATCCTGTCTCATAAGCATCTTGACCACTCAGGCGATATAAACATCATGATTGAAGCCATGACTGAGGGTGGCCGGAGGCAGCGCGGTCTGGTTTTTGCCCCGTCGGATGCATTGAACAAGGATGCGGTCATTTTCAATTACCTTAGAAATTTCCCGCAGAAAATAGAGATTCTATCCGAAGGCGGCTCCTATTCGATTGATGGTGTTTCCTTTGAGACGCCGGTCAGGCACAAGCACCCGGTTGAGACCTATGGACTGGTCTTTAAGACACCAAGACATACTTTTTCCTGGATTACAGATACCAAGTACTTTCCAGAGCTGGCCGGATACTATAAGGCTGAACTGCTTATTCTTAACGTGGTCCTAACGGAGCCGAGAGACCCGGTTGACCATCTGTCACTCATCGATGCTGCGAAGATAATTAAAGAGGTTAAGCCCAAAGCCGCTATACTAACTCATTTCGGCATGATGATATGGCGGTCTAAGCCGTGGGAATTGGCCCAAAAGATGAGTGATGAAACCGGATTGAAGGTAATCGCGGCAAGGGACGGCATGAAATTCGACCTGGCGAAGCTGGATGAGCAGCAGTCCGATTAGGCGCCCTTCTTAAGGCGGGGTAGTGAGAGAAGCATATTGACCGTTATATAGAGTCCGAAGATTAGCAGTATGATGGCGATGAGCAACGCTAGGCACAGAAATTCCAAAAAGAAGATCGGCGCCATTAATATTGAGGAGGCTCCCGAAAACCGGTGTGTCCTGATGGAGTTGCCTCGGCTGCGTATCCAGACGAAGCCCTGGTTCAAGAGTTTAGGCGGAGTTACGGGTACGGGAAGATTGGATTTGCCCTCGTGCTTTTCCATTAGGAATTAATTATAACTTCGGGTTAGGGTCGACGTCCAATGCCTGAATATTTCATCGGTACCAGCGGCTGGCACTACGATGACTGGCAGGGGCTTTTTTATCCACGCTACCTGTCTAAATCCAGATGGTTGGAGTTCTATGCCCAGCATTTTCATACCGTGGAGTTAAACAATAGCTTCTACCGGCTACCTTCTGAGAAGGCCTTCGCCAACTGGCGCAAGGGCTCTCCCGAAGGATTTATCTTTGCAGTTAAGGTCAGCCGTTTTATTACACACATAAAGAGGCTGAAGACTGCCAGTGAGCCCTTGCGGAACTTTTTGGAACGGGCCGATTTGCTGAAGGATAAGCTGGGGCCATTGCTTTATCAATTGCCACCGAATATGAAACGGGATAATGAAAGGTTAGAGGCTTTTCTATCTATATTACCCCGTCGGTATCGACACGTCTTCGAGTTCCGCCATGAATCGTGGTTCGACGACGACATTTTCAAAATCTTGAAGAAATACAATACGGGCTTTTGCATCTTTGATATGCCGGGGCTGACCAGCCCGGCTATGGCCACGGCCGATTTTGCCTATGTGCGTTTTCACGGCAGCGCCGGATTATACTTTTCCAGTTACAGTGATAAAGAACTGGCGACGTGGGCTAAAAGAATTGCTAATTTGAGTCAAAATCCGAAAGAGGTTTATATCTACTTTAACAACGATATTGCTGGATATGCAATAGATAATGCCAGAACTTTAATGCGGCTGCTGTTATAGGTATTCTTTTAGTTTCTCAGCCAGGTTGCCGGTGATTCCGGGCACCTGTGACAGTTCGTCAATCGATGCTGCTCTGATAGCTCTCACCGTGCTGAACTTTTTAATCAAGGCTTTCTTCCGCTTAGGACCAATGCCGGGTACGCTATCCAGCGCTGACGTTATACTCTCTTTTTGGCGGAGTTTGTGATGGTAGCCGATGGCGAATCGGTGGGCTTCGTCCCTGACCCTCTGTAGCAGATGCAGCGCCGTCGAACTTCTTGGAATATTTAGCGGTTCAGACCTGCCGGGCACGAACACCTCTTCATTTTCTTTAGCCAGCGCTGCGGCCGGTACTGAGTTCAATTCCAATTCTTTGAGCACGTCGAGCGCGGCGTTGAGATGGCCTTTACCGCCGTCAATCAGAATGAGGTCGGGCATTGCCGCCCAATTTTCATCCGATGTTAGTGAACGCTTGAAGCGCCGCTTTAATACCTCCTGTATCATGGCGTAGTCATCTATACCGGATACGGTCTTTATCCTGAAGCGCCGATACTGTGCCCGCTTGGGCAGGCCTTTACTGAACACGGCCATGCTGCCCACTGCTTGATTGCCTCTGATATTAGAGATGTCGTAACCCTCTATGCGCATCGGCATTTTGGCCAGTGCAAGTCTATCCTTTAGCTCTTCGAGGACAAGTGCGGACTCCATCATTTTAGATTGCTTGGCCTGATACAGAGCCAATCCCTGCCTGGCATTCTCATCAACCGTATCTATAAGCTGTTTCTTTATTCCGCGTAGGGGTACCCTCAACTCGACCGATGCCCCTCTTTGTTTTGATAGCCAGCGGGCTATGATTTCAGGCTCGTCTACGGGATACTGGAGGAGTACCAGCGGAGGAATCGAAGACGCCGATGAATAGTACTGTTTCACGAAGCTTGTCATTATCTGGGTCGGCTCCTCATCGCGTATACCGTCGAGCAGCGCATAATCACGCCCGATGAGCTTGTCGTTCCGGATGAAGAAAATTTCCACATAAGCCAGTTCCTTAGTCTGGGCCAGGGCGATTGTATCTTCGTCGCCCCTTATGGTTACGGCTATTCTCTGGCTTTCAATTACCTGTTCCACCGCTCCTATCTGGTCGCGAAGCAGTGCCGCCTTTTCATACTGTAGCCGATTCGAAGCCTCTTTCATTTTATCTTTCAGGTCATGAACCACCTGCTCCTGTTTGCCTTCAAGGAACAGGATGACCTCCTTTATTAGTTCCTTATAGTCTTCTTGGCTTATGGCACCTATACAGGGCGCCACGCAGCTTTTGAGGTGGTACTCGAGACAGGGCCGTGGGTCTCTGCCTGTAATTTTTCTGTTGCAGGAGCGGAAGGGAAAAATTTTTCGAATCACATTCAAGGTCTGGCGCAGGGAATAAACGCTGATAAAAGGTCCAAAATATCTTTCGCCATCTTTATGAAATCGGCGGGTAACACGAACAGTGGGCCAGTCACTCCCGACGTCTATTTTAAGATAGGGAAATGTCTTGTCATCTTTAAGGCGTACATTATAAGCAGGTCGATATTTCTTTATGAGGTCATTCTCCTGAATCAGGGCTTCGTACTCGGTGTCGGTGACTATGGCATCGAGGTCGCTAATCCTGTCTACTAATCGGTCTAGCTTGGGTGATAGCTGGTTTTTGGCACTGAAGTAAGACTGGACCCGGTTACGCAGACTTGAGGCCTTGCCCACATAGATAACCCTGCCTACGTCGTCTTTGAAAAGATAGACGCCGGGCCTGTCAGGTAGTATTTTTAACTGTTCTCTAAGAGGCATTATGGTTTTCCAGAGTTTATTGTAGCATTGGGTGGCAAAAGTAGACAAAAAATTATTGGCGATTTGCACCGATTGTTGCAGGTAGGGTATGCTGACATCACGGCTTAGACTGTGCTTATTAAATTTACCGAGCTGTAAGCAAATGTAAAATATCGTTTTTGTCGAAGTTGTTGTAAAATAATACTGTAAAAGAAGGAAAAAGATTTAAAAAATTTGGTCATATACGTAGAATTGTCGAGCCTGTTGTGATAAAATAGGCGGGGCGTTGAAATGGAAGAAGACATTAAGTCTTTCCTCAATTATCTGGCGAGCGAAAAAAAGTATTCCAAAAACACCTTAGCGGCTTATCATAACGATTTAAGCCAACTGGCTGAGTACGCCAAATCCCAGGGCACTGCAGCAACATCTGATTTTGCGGAGCCGAAACTGAACGCCCAGATTCTGTCGGGCTACCTGCAAAGTCTCAGGACTCGAAGGTACACGCCGTCTACCGTAGCCCGCAAGATAGCAGCCGCCAAATCTTTTCTTAAGTTTATGGTTAGCAGGGGAAAGTTGAGAAGTGACCTGGCGCCGAGCCTGGCTTCACCGCCGGTGAGTAAACCGTTACCTAAACCGCTATCGGTATCTGAAGTGCGGCGTTTGCTATCGGAACCGGCAAAGTCTTCTACCATCGATGCTAAGAGGGATAAGACGATGCTGGAATTACTGTATGCCACCGGTTTAAGGGCCAGCGAGCTAATGGCCTTGAATGTCAGGGATGTAGATTTAAAGAGAAATTCTGTGCGCTGCGTGGGCACAGGTTCCAAAACTCGTGTGGTTCCCATCGACTCAGCGATAACCCGACTGGTTAAAGAATATATCGATGGAGTAAGGCCAGAATTGATGAATGATGAGAAGGAAACTGCGCTGTTCCTTAATCGTCGGGGCGAAAGGCTGACACGGCAAGGGTTCTGGCAAATTGTACAGGGATACGCCGATAAGAGTGAACTGAGCGGCAAGGTAACGCCGCGCAGTTTACGTCACAGTTTCGCGGCGCATAAACTGAAGAGCGGCGCTGACCTGCAGTCGGTTCAGGAATTGCTGGGTCACGCGCACATTTCCACCACGCGTGCCTATACCCAGGTGGAATTCAATCCCTAGTAGACTGATGCCTTGAGCGTTAAATTTTTGGAGTGATACTATGGGCAAGAAATCGCGACGTAAGGCTAAACTGAGAGCAGCTGCCAGGATGGCACAAAGGGCTCAACAACAACCTGCCTACCAGCCTCAACCGTTGGCTGCGCAGGTGGCTAAACCTGTGGCTGAAACAAAACCGGCACCAGTAGTTCAACAAGCTGTTTTGCCCTCGCAAGCCAACAGATATCAATATGTGCCAGCGGAGATGCGCCAGATTGCCATAATTGCCGGCGCTTTGTTTGTTATATTGTTTGTATTAGCTTTTGTTCTCCACTAAGTCCATAAGGTGTAAGTGCGTGGGTCTAGAGGCAGCCCGAGCCAGACTGTTTGAAAGTCTGGGACGTGAAATCCGCGATAGGCGTGTGCTGTCAGCTATAGCCACAGTACCTCGAGAGCTCTTTGTATCCCCCGACTATTACTGTTCTGCTTATGAAGATATGCCTTTGAGCATAGGTTTCGGCCAGACCATTTCTCAACCCTTCATCGTCGCTTTGATGACGCAAGCCCTGAAACTTAAGGGGGATGAAAAAGTACTCGAATTGGGCACGGGGAGTGGTTACCAGACAGCCATACTGGCTGCACTGGCTAAGTGGGTAGTCAGCATCGAACGCATTTCTGAACTGGCCGCGTCAGCAAGACGGGTGCTGGATAACCTGGGGTTGAAAAATGTGGAGATTCATAATATCGGTAAGACGCTGGGGTGGCCCGATGGTTCCCCATATGACGCCATAATGGTGACAGCCGGAGCCCCAAACATTCCCGATGTATTGATGGAGCAGTTGGCAATGGGCGGGACGATGGTCATACCGGTAGGGTCCAGGTGGGAGCAAGACTTACTGAAAGTGACCAAGAGAAAAAGAAAGCATCTGGTTAAAAATCTGGGCGGATGCCGATTTGTGCCACTTATCGGTGCTGGGGCTTGGGGCGAATAATTGTTTGGTTTATTGATCTTCTAAATACCAGCCCTGGGTATGAAGATTGGGCCGACACCGGTTTTAGCCACCAGCGAACCGACGGGACAAACACCAACACAGGCCAGGCATGCAGTACAGCCAGCTTCGGCAAGTGGCATACCTGAAAAGGTACTGACGACAGTTTCGATGCCTCTATAGGCAAAATCCAATATACCCGAACCCTGAACCTGACATGCCCAAACGCATTTACCACACAGAATGCATTTGTTTGGATCGTAGGTAAAAAGTGTGTGGCTTGAATCGACAGGTAAATTGCGAGGTATGCGTCTAAACCTCTTCGACTTAAGCTTCAGTCCAAGTTGAGTTGCTGTTTGCTGCAGTCCGCATTTTTTATTTTTAGCGCAGTGGACGCAATCGAGCTTATGGTGGCTGAGCAATAGCTCAAAAGCTGTGTTTCTAAGTCTTTTTACTGGTGGCGTATTAAGGCGAACCGTCATGCCATCGCTAACAGGTTCGGTGCAGGCTGTGACCGGCGCACTTCTGCCCTCAATTTCGACAAAGCATAGCCGGCAGGAAGCAAACGGTGTACTGGCTTCTCTTACGGCACACAGATTGGGTATATAGAGACCGTTATCCAGTGCCACCCAGAGTACGTTCGTCCCCTGTTTCGCCTTTATTTCAACGCCATCTATGGTCAGTGTGAGCAGTTTCCGACTCCTATCTGACTATTATGAAGCCACTTTCCAGAAAGTCAGCTATACCTTTAACGTCGTTCAATGCGAATTGTCTGGTGCTGGTTTCCAGCGGCTCATCGGTGGCAATGGCCACGATATTTTTAATACCACGACGTATTGGACCGGCAGCTTTGCGGTGCACTTCTATTTTGGGTGCGGTGCTTTCCTTGAAGCCTTCAGTCAGGATTATATCGCATTCATTGCCTAACAACCGGGCTATTTGTTTCAGATCGGGCTCTTTAGAAGCCGGTTTAATTATAACTACCTGGTCAGGTGAAACAATGGCGGTGGCAGAACTGCCCGCCTGGAGGTGGCGCCAGCTATCTTTTCCGGCTTTATCGAAATCGAGCTTATGAACGGAGTGTTTAATGGAAGCTACACGATAGCCCCTGGATTTCAGCTCTGAAATCAGCTTCTCAATGAGCGTGGTCTTTCCTGATTTGGACTCACCTATAATAGATACTATCGGTGGCATGGTTTATTGATTCGAACTAAAGAAGCAATTCAACATTTACGGTATGCTTTTTTCCACGGTTCCTTCTGCATGGCGAGGCAATCCATTACAGCTGCTCTGACTGCAGCAGCAGCTAATGCAGCGCAGTGGCGATTTCCCTTGGGTAGGCCATTAAGGGCTTCGAGTATATCTTCTTGGCTGATTGCCAGCGCTTGAGAAATATCTTGACCTTTGACCAACTCCGACGCCATGCTGCCACAGGCAACAGTAGTACTGCAGCCGTTTGTCCAGAAAGAGGCGTCTGCTATCTTGCCATCTTCTGTTTTGAGTCGTATCTCCATGGTTTCACCGCAGGCGCTAGCCGTGGAACCAAAACCATCGGGATTTTGTATCTGAGCTGTGTTACGTGGATTCATAGCGTGGTCGATAACAGTTTCGGAGTATATTTTTCTCATAGCTTCCAGTATTTCTTTTTCCAGCTCGTCGAATTTATCAGCCATATGAACGCTCCGCTAAGTCTGTTTTGCTTTTTCGGGTAGCGCTTTGATGAAGTTCTTGCTCAAGCTATCTAATATTTTGGAGCTGTGCTGCTCGATCTTGCCCTCATCACATAGCTTGGCCAGCGCGGGGTCTATGGGTATCTGTGACAGAAGCGGTGCATTAGTCGCTTCGGACATTTCCTGGCTTCGGCTCTTACCGAACAGTTCCAGCTTCTTTTTGCTTCCCGGCGGTATGAAGTAGCTCATGTTTTCTACGGTTCCCAGTATGGGAATATCAAGTTTCCTGGCCATCCTTACCGCTTTCTTAACCACCATGGCCGCCAGTTCCTGGGGACTGAAGACAATTACAACACCGGACACAGGTATGGTCTGCAGCACGGTTAAAGGCGCATCGGCCGTGCCCGGAGGCAGGTCAATTATGAGATAATCCAGCTTGCCCCAGAGGACGTCTTCCCAGAACTGCTGAATAACTCTGCTGATAATTGGGCCCCGCCAGATAACGGCATCATCTTCATGCTCCAGTAGCAGATTAATTGACATAATGCTTATACCCAGTTTAGATAAGACGGGCATAATGCCGGACTCGCTGCTGCGGGGTCTAATTCCAGTGAGGCCGAACATCTTGGGTATGCTGGGGCCGGTGATATCGGCATCCAATATGCCCACGTCTTTTCCTGCACGGGCGAGAGCAATACCCAGCAGCGCGGATACAAGAGACTTGCCTACTCCTCCTTTACCGCTCATAACAGCAATCACCATTCCCACGTCGTTTAGCTCTTTAGGTGCCGCTGTAACGAAGTTTACATTTGTTTGATTAACACCAAGCTGTTCTAACGCATTACTGACCTTGGATTTAATCCAGGCTTCAGCGTTTGAATCCATAGCGGTAGAAGCCAGTGTGATGTCCACTTTCTGGTCGGCAACAACTACTTGGCGGACTAAATTCAGCTTAACCAGGCTGCGCATGGCGCCTGGGACCAGTATATCTTCAAGAGTTTGTCTTACTTGCTTTTCAATTATCATAAATTTTTCCGGCATTATCGTTTGAGCCTCAGCTTTTACCGAACTACTAAGTTTACTAATTTTGGCCGTTGGATTCAAAGATTGGGATGAGGGGATTGGAAATACCCGGGCTGCAATTAACAATTAAAAGGGCAGGAGCCAACATACATAGCTCCTGCCTAGCCGAAATATTAACGGGAGAATTTATCTGGTTATCTCTTCTATAAGTTTACCTTTGGCTGAGATGAGTTCAATTTTGAGCGGCATTTGGCCCAGAGCGTGTGTCGAACAGGACAGACAGGGGTCATAGCATCGGATGGCGACTTCGACTCTATTAAGAATTCCTTCGGTTACTTTATTATTCTTGATGAACTCCCTGGCAACTGTGTAGACGGCTTTATTCATGGCGGCGTTATTATTACCGGTAGCCACGATGAGGTTCACCTTGGTTATCTTACCGCTGTCATCGACCCAGTAGTGGTGGAATAAAGTACCACGCGGGGCTTCGATAACTCCAACACCCTGCTTATTGAACTTGCTGGATGTAACTATCAGGTCGGTGGAACAAATGTCGCGATCCTCCATTATTTGTTGAGCTCTTTCTAGTGCATACAGCAGCTCTATAAGGCGGGCATAGTGGTAGTATAAAGAACCTTCCACAGGTGCCCCGCTGCCGATTTTCTTGAAATTTTTGAGCTCGGCATTTGCCTTGGGCGTGGATATTCCCTGAGCAACGTTTAGACGTCCCAGCGGGCCTGTACGGTAGGTTCCTTCAGGATATCCCATCTTCTTGTAAAATGGGAACTTTAAGTAAGACCAGTCTTCCACGTGCTCACTAATGTAATTCAGATAGTGAGACGGCTCGAACTTATCTTCCAGCACTTTGCCCTTGGCGTCGATTAATGTCAATTTGCCATCATACAATTCAAGATTGTTGTTTTCGTCCACCAGACCCAAATAGCCACTGGGGAAGCTGGCGCAGGTGCAAACGAAATCGTTGTGCTGCTCATAGTAGCTCTTGAGCATATTGATGGCGACTTCGGTATCTGCAATCGACGGAGCTATTTGCTTTAAGAATTTGTCACGGTCGGCTGCCGATAGAGGTGTGTTCATGCCGCCCGGTACGGCGCCATTAGGATGGACCTTTTTCCCACCGAGACTCTGAATGATAGTCTGGCCGAAGCTGCGCAGCAAGACACCTTTGGTAGCTAACTCTGGATTGACTGCAATCAAGCCAATGACGTTCCTAATTGCCGGGTCTGCGTCCAATCCTAAAAGCAGGTCCGGGCTCGCTAAGTGGAAGAAATGTAGAGCGTGGGATTGAATAGTTTGCCCCATGTGCATCAATTCGCGTAACAGTTTAGCTGGGCGCGTGAGTTCGACTCCTAGAATTGCGTCACCTGCTTTGGCCGCAGCTAGGTGGTGGCTTACTGGACAGATGCCGCATATTCTTGGTGTGATTGCTGGCATTTCCCACAGGAGTCTACCCTCGCAAAACTTTTCGAAACCCCGGAACTGCGTAACATTGAACCTGGCGTCAACAGCATTGCCCTGCTCATCGAGCTGGATAGTAACCTTGCCGTGCCCTTCAATGCGGCTAACCGGGTTTATCTCAATTATCCTGTTTCCAACTGGCTTTTTAACTTCGATTACCATGGTGACACCTCTCAGATTTAATCAAATCGCATCATGTCCGGTGGTAATACCGGTAT
>CAYPRI010000011.1:0-19362 GCA_964413085.1 uncultured Dehalococcoidales bacterium | reverse complement strand
GTGACACCTCTCAGATTTAATCAAATCGCATCATGTCCGGTGGTAATACCGGTATTTTGCCCGCCAGCAGCTCTTTCAAGCCATAGAGGATAGCACTGGCTTCAGGAGGACAGCCGGGGACGTAGCAATCGACTTTAACTATATTATTTACCGGCAGCACCTTGTCCAAAAGTGCCGGAACGCCTGGTGGGTGCGGTATCTTGCCATCTACAGTGCTTTCAGACTCAATATAGGCGCGCTTCAGGCAATCCTCTTTATCCAGCGTGCTGCGCATAGCACATACTCCTCCGAAGCAGGCACAATCGCCCCAGGCCATTAGAATCTTACAGTGAGCTCTTAAATCCTTAAGTACTTCCTCTTCCTCTGTATTGCCTACGGAGCCTTCCACAATGCCCACATCCACCTCAGGGAACTCCTTTATATCGGTTATAGGCGTCCTCGTGAATTCTACCGCGTTAGCTAAATCGATTATGGCGGCATCTATATCTAGGAACGACATATGACAGCCGGAACAACCTTCCAGCCAGACAGAAGCTACCTTTACTTTTGCCATATGATTTCTCCTCCTTGATTACTTAAAACGCTTAGCGATGTCATTTATTACTTCCCAATCCGCCCTCAAGCCATCCAGCGGTTTGGTTATGCGTGAGACGGACATAGGTGTACCATCCAGCGTGCTGTAGTCTCCGCTTACTTCTATCCATGTCGGCGAGGGTATAACTACATCGGCTTTTTGGGCTAACGATGATAGGTAGCTGGACTGAACTACGAGGAAGTCGATTCCTTTGGGAAGCCAGGGCAACTGATTAGCTTCTACATAGTCGTCACCAAGAAGTAAGTAGAGTGCCTTAACGCCGTTTTTAGCCAGACTATTAATAACCGACTCGGAGCTGCTAGCCAAACCCATATCCCATGCGCTTCGGCTGTTCCCTCTGGACTTCAACGCTATAATATTCGGCTGACCACCTCCGGTTGAAACTGTTGCCAGGTTGTGCAGACTGGTTATTAGCCCCGCGTTGTGCTGCCGTAGAACAGCTTCACCGTAGATGATGACGGGATGCTTGGATTTACCCAACGCCTCAGCGGCCTGTCGTAGCTCCTTCTGGCTGACTCCGGTTGTTGCCGCATCCTTGATCGGGCTGCCCTTCAATGACTTGGTCAGGTTATTTAAAACTGAAGCCTCTTTGTCTTTTTTTGGTTTTAACCACATGGCGGCGTAACCAGGAAATGCATTTTGTGTTGAATCGACAACGATAAGAGCTGCTTTATTTCGTCTGACTGCCCTCACTATATAAGATCCGGCAACCGGGTGGGTCTTAAACGGATCTGCGCCAACTAGGACTATGCAGTCGGCATTAAAAATATCTTCTAACGGCGTTTTAGCCTTCGGATTCATCTTATTCTGCGAAGCACTGGCGCCCTTAATTACAGCTCTGTACTCGTCGCCATCGAGAGTATCTAAGAACTTGCTGCCCAGCGTTCCGGTGATTAAGTCTTTGAAGGCCTTCAATGCCTGGCTGCTGACCTGTCCTGAGGCTACCCCAGCTATACCATCGCCCCCGTTATGGGCTTTCACTTGAGCGAGCTTCTTAGCTACCATGTCCACCGCTTCTGTTAACGAGCAAGGCTCCAGTTTGCCGCGGGCATTTTCCATCATTGGTGTTTTTACTCTCGGATGTTCCTGTGCCAGCGGACCAAAGCGGCCCATATAGCAGAGCAGGCCGTCATGCTGTGAGGGATCAGGGCTGTCAATCCTAACCAGCATGTTATTCTTGACGAAGGCTTTAATGGCACAGCCTATGCCGCAGATCGGACAAACAGTGGTAATCTCCTGCGACTCCGGACGTCTTCCCTTATAAGCGCTCTTCTTGGAGAAAATGGCACCTGTAGGGCAGGCCTGGAAACAAGCGCCGCACGATATGCACGTAGATTTTCCCAAAGGCTGGTTAAGGTCGGCGACGACGACGTCTTTCCAGCCACGATACCCGAAATCGAGCGTATGAACACCCACGATTTCGTCGCAAGTCCTGATGCAGCGGCCGCAGAGTATGCATCGGTTGTGGTCGATAACCAGATATTCATGCTGTGAATCGACCGGTAGAGTTGGCCAGGCATAGGGATAGCGGGTGCTGTCCATCTGGTACTTGTAGCCCATCTTTTGCAGCTCGCAATCACCGCTGGCGACGCATTGAGCACAGAGATGATTGCGCTCGGTGAACATAAGCTCCAGGACGAGCCGGCGATATTTTTCCAGTTTTTCATTATGCGTCTGTATAGCCAGACCGTCTCGCGCGGGATATGTGCAGGCCGGAACCGGTCGTCTTTCCCTCTCTACTTCGACGATACACATACGGCAGGCTGCCACATCGGTCAATCCTTTCATGTGGCACAGAGTTGGTACGTAAATATTGTTAGCTTCACAGACCTGGAGGACTGTATCGCCCTCTTTTCCCTTGACCTGCTTACCATCGATGGTTAATGTAATCTCTTTCATGCTTATTCTCCTACCTCAAGATCACATCTAAGACAGCGGCTACCTTCGTTTTGAGCCTCCTCAGGTGAGAACGGTAAGGCTACTTCTTTATAGTTACCCTTTCTCTGATTGCTACTCAATTCCTTCATCGCCACTCTCGGTCTTTCCTTTAATTCCTCCTCTGTCGGTGGAATTGGCGGGATTTCAATTGGTTTATAACCATTGCGGTGTACCAGTGGCGATAGCGGCTCGCCGCTGAGAAATCTTCTAATTGATGAAGCCGCCCTCTGTCCCTGGGCAATGGCTTCGATCACAGTTGCCGGTCCGGTTACGGCATCGCCTCCAGCAAAGACGCCTTTGCGAGCAGTGACGAGTGTCCGGGGGTCGGCTGCTATCATGCCGCCTCTGCCCGTGCTAATATCCGCACTCAGGAAGGTGGTATCCGGCCGTTGTCCAGTAGCTTCTATAACGGTATCGAAATCCATTGTATATTCAGACCCGGATACAGGATTCGGCGTCCTTCGTCCGCTGGTGTCGAAATCTTTAAGCTCCATGCGTATCATTTCCAGACCGGTAACGGCACCATTGCTGCCCAGAATCTTTGTGGGGGCTGTAAGACAATGGATCTGAACGCCCTCTTCTTCTGCGGCCAGGATTTCATCCTGCAATGCCGGCATGTCTTTCTTCTCACGGCGATAAAGTATGTGCACCTCTTTAGCGCCCTCTCTGAGAGCCACGCGAGCGGCATCGATAGCAGAGTTACCGCCCCCAATTACAGCCACCTTCTGGCCGACTTTTACCTTCTTATTAAGATTCAGCTCTCTCAGGAACTCGATGGCATCGAAAACTCCGGCGAGCTCCTCTCCTGGAATCTTCATCTTGTCGCCCTTATGGGCGCCGGTAGCGATAAATAGAGCTTGATATTTGTTATCTTTAAACAAACTATCGATATTACCGATTCGAGAATTCAATTTGATTTCTACCCCGAGTTTTTGAATGATATCGATTTCTTTCTTTAGTAAATCTTTTGGTAGACGGTATTCGGGTATGCCGACCGCTAACATGCCGCCGGCTACCGGCAGCGATTCAAATATGGTGACCTGATAACCTTCATGGGCCAGATCCCAGGCAGCTGATAGGCCGGCCGGGCCAGCTCCGATGATGGCTACCTTTTCTTTCTTCGGTTCCTTAAGTTGCGGCTTGTATTCGACTCCGTGTTCCATGGCCCAATCAGCAGCAAACCTGTGTAAATTCCTGATAGATATAGACTCTTCAACCTGCTGCCTGCGGCATTTTCTTTCGCACGGGTGCGGGCAAACCCGCCCTACGCTCAATGGCAGAGGTAAGCGCTCCATGATGACGCGATAGGCTTGCTCGAAATTACCCTGCTTGATAAACGCGATGTAGCCGGGTGCATCCAGACCTACAGGGCAGGTTCCGGAGCAAGGAGCTTTAAACAACGCCGAGCAAACCACAGCCGGGCATTTCTTGTCGATAATGTGAGCTTCATACTCTTCTTTAAAATGCCGCAGTGTGGTCAAGACAGGGTTGGGAGCTGTCTGGCCCAGCCCGCATATGGATGCCGAACAAATCATATCGGCCAGTTCAGAAAGCGTGCTCAGGTCCTCCATCGTGGCTTTACCTTCGGTTATCTTCGTCAGGAAGGCGAGCATCTTCGGTATGCCGCCTCGGCATGGAGTACACTTACCGCAGGACTCGTCCCTGGTAAATTGCAGGAAGAATTTGGCCACATCAACCATACAGCTATCTTCATCCATTACCACAAGACCGCCCGAACCCATTATTGCGCCGAGAGCGGTTACAGCTTCATAGTCGACCGGAGTGTTCAAATGTTCAATGGGAATAACACCACCAGAAGGCCCGCCGATCTGCACTGCCTTGAATTGCTTTCCTTTAGGTATACCGCCACCGATGTCGAAAACGATTTTACCCAACGGTGTACCCAGTGGGACTTCGACAAGGCCGGTATTATTAACCTTGCCTACAAGGCACAATGTTTTGGTGCCTTTGCTTGTGGCTGTGCCGACGCTTCCGAACCAGTCAGCTCCTTTCCAGATTATCTGCGGTACGTTTGACCAGGTTTCGACGTTATTAAGAGTCGTCGGCTTGTCGAAAAGTCCTTTATTGGCGGGGAATGGTGGGCGCTGGCGCGGATTGCCTCGTTTGCCTTCGATTGAAGTTAAAAGCGCAGTCTCTTCACCGCAGACAAAGGCGCCTGCACCGGGGAAAATGTCAAGGTCGAATTGAAAGTCGGTGCCGAGTATATTCTTACCCAGCAGACCGTATTGACGAGCCTGAGAAATGGCGTGGTTCAGCGTCTCTATGGCTAGTGGATATTCAGCGCGGACATAGGCATATCCCTGGCGGACGTTGCCGATTGCATAGGCTCCTATGGTCATACCCTCGATTATCGAGTGGGGATTACCTTCAAGCACAGCCCGGTTCATATAGGCGCCGGGGTCACCCTCATCGCCGTTGCAGACAACGAATTTTTCGTCGCCTTGGGCATTTCGGACGAATGTCCATTTAGTACCAGTGGGGAAGCCTGCTCCGCCGCGGCCTCTAAGCCCAGCCTTTGTGATTTCAGAGATAACATCCTCTGGCTTCATTTGAGTCAGAGCCTTGGCCAGGCCCTGATACCCATCACGGGCGATGTATTCGTCGATATTCATCGGGTTAAGGTCCTGGTTATGCATAACCCGAATTTCCTGCAGCTTAAGCAGCGGGTCCGTGGTGTCTAGCTTCCATTCATCGACCACTTTACCGCCGACCAGGTGTTTCTGAATTATCTTGGATGCCTTATCTTCGGTAACATCATAATAAGTTGTCGTTCCAGTCTTAGGATGTACTATCGTTACTACGGGTTCCCTATCGCACAGGCCAATGCAGGCTGCTTTAAGTACCGAGACATCGGATAATTTGTTAGTTTCAACGCCTTCCTGGAAAGCTTGAAGTACTTGGTTAGCTCCGGAGGATATACCGCATGTCCCAAGATGAACCTTAACTTGGATCTTCTTCTCTTGTTTGGCTAACTTCTCCTGTATTTTATCCCTGAGCTGTATCAGTTCTTTTGCAGATGCAAGTGGTTTCATCTCATTCTCCTATTTATAAGAAGTCAGGATATCTTTTAGCTGGCTCGGTTTTACCTTTCTATACACGTTTTCTTTTATGGCCATAACAGGTGACAGCCCGCAGCAGCCGAGGCATCTCACCTGCTCCAGCGAGAACTTACCGTCCGGTGTAATTCCGCCCGGCTCAAGGCTGTAGTCTTTCTTTAATGCCTTTAGAATCCTCTCGGCTCCCTTGACATAGCAGCTGGTGCCGTTACAAACCTGCAGGACATATTTGCCTTTTGGCACCAGTGAGAAGAAGGAATAAAAGCTGGTAATGCCGTATAGTTCACTCAGGGGGATGCCCATTTCTTTGGAGACAGCCCTTAACGCTTCCCGAGGCAAATATCCAACGAGCCCTTGTACTTGCTGGAGCACTCGTATCGGAGCTCCAGCCCTGCCGTCTATGGCTTCAACTATCTTTTTTATCTGCTGCAGCGTTTTGCTGCTCAATAGCTGGCTGGCTTTTACTTTCGTTGATCGCGATTTAGTTGCTTGTTTCAAGGTAACCTCCTGGAATATGGCTCCATTCTAATCCGTACGGAGTTTAACAGTGTACGATGGTACATCGCATCGCTCTTTGGCCCTAATATTTGAGGGACTTTAGTTTTAAGCAGGATGACCGGGAAAAAATGGGAATGTAGTTCGCTAATTAGTAAATTATACAGCCTTGTTCCAGTCTCGCGCAAAGACAAAGACAGTTCCGGCGACGTACTGGCTGAGGTCTGGCATAGCTTTGGGATCGGATTTATTTAAATTAACTAATCTATTAATGGCAAAATTACTTGTTTCCTTCGGCCAAAATTAGGTATAATTGGTCGGTTATTTTTGATGGCAGTCGGAAGCTTTCGACATAGCAAATTTTGTGGCTGCTATTGTGAATTCGCAGACATCGTTACTATGGTCGGTTTAGTTCACATTCCAGCTTATTTATTTAGTAAATCTTATTTTATTCATAAGGAGGATTAATATGTGGAAAACTGAAGCGGGCGCTGTTGCACATGCTGAGACAGCTGTAAAACAGTGTCTTCCGCCGTGCCAGATTAAATGCCCGATAAATGAGGATATACAAAGGACAAATGTGCTTATATCTCTCCTGCCCGATGAAACGGACGCAGCGAGAGAAGGCATACTTCAGATTGGCGACTACCTTTATGAAAAGAATCCGTTGTTTAATATCTGTGGATATATCTGTGGTATCTGCGAGCTCGAGTGCAACTACAACAAAAAGGGCGGAGCCATCAGGAGAAGGCTGCTTAAAAGATTTTTATCAGACGTTTATACCGAGCACCTGAAGGAACGTGATGAACTGGAGATAAATAGGGACAAGGAGAACGTAGCTGTAGTCGGTGGCGGTCCAGGCGGTCTGATGTGTGCCTATCACCTGAGTAAAAAAGGATACCGGGTTACTGTCATCGAGGCAACGGAACGGTTGGGTGGTGCCTTATGGCTGGTGCCCGACTATCGGTTGCCGAAAGATATTTTGCAAACCACCTTAGAAAATCTGGTCAGGATTGTCGGAGTTGATGTCAGGTACAACACCAGGCTCGGAACCGGCAAGCTGACTCTTGAGAAATTGAAGAGTGAGGGATATAAAGCTGTATTCCTGGGTACCGGATTGCCTTATCCCAGGGTCTTGACGTTCGAAGGAAAATTGGTCGAAGGACAGGACCTATCCGGCGTAATGTATGGTCACACCTATCTTTATGAGGTCAGCCACAATAATATTACCGGTCAGTATTTCAAGAGTAAGAAGGTCATAGTTACGGGTGGTGGCAACGTTGCCTTCGATGTCGGCAGGTCGGCCAGAAGACAGGGTGCGGATGTAACGGTTGTCTGTCTTGAACGAGAAGACAAGGACCACAGAGATGGTATTCCTGCGGATGAAGAGGAAATACGTGGAGCATGGGAAGAAGGCATCAGGATTGTTTACAGCCGCGGCGTGAACGAGATAGACGGGCAGAACGGCAAATTTAAGGGTATACACTGCCCATCGTGCGTAAGCGTGTTCGATAAAACAGGATTTAATCCTAAGTTTGATACCACCGACTGTATAGACCTGAGCGGTGATGTGCTGATAATTACCGTAGGCCAGGCACCGGACAGGCCGCTTCTTGAGAAGGAAAACCTGCTGGACGAGCGCGGCAGGATTGCCATCGACCATCTGACGCTGCAAAGCTTGAATAAGCCTTGGGTATTCATAGGTGGCGATGTCAGGCGGGTGGGCTTTATGATAGAGGCCATGGGCGAAGGTATGGAGGCTGCGGAGTCGATAGATAGGTACCTGAGGGGAGTGGATATGAAGAGCGGCAGGCGGAGAGATTACGAGGGTTATGAGATTCCGGTACGTAGAGATTATAAGCCGGAGCCCGAGGTGCTGTGGATACCACCTGAAAATAGAATGCACTTTCAAATGTTTGAAACGGGACTGACCTTAAGAGAGGCAATAGACGAGGCCAAGCGATGTGTCACCTGTGGTCCCTGTGTATCTTGTAAGGCCTGCGTGTCCATAGGTTTTCAGAAGTCGTTGAGCCCTGTTGAAGTCGATGTAACGAGATGCAGCGGTTGTGGCCATTGCGTCTATGTCTGCAACTACTATTCGGCTCATCTGGTTAATAACGACGGGAAAATAACGTCAGCTACGGACATGTTCAAGTGTAAATCCTGTGGCATGTGCGTTGTCGCCTGCCCATCGCAGGCCAGAAAGATGGTTGACGACGATACCGTGGAACGAATAAATAAAGTATGTGAGTCGCTGGCGTAGGTGCCTCATGTAAAGATTATTAAGGAGGACGACATTGACTGAGAACAAACCTAAGATCGTGTGTTTTTCCTGCAAATTCGGGTGGGGCTATTTGACGGATGAGGCCATACTGTCCAAACAAATAGAAAACTGGGTACCGATTATTTGTACGGGAAAAATTGACACCACACACATCATGACGGCATTCAAGCAAGGAGCCGACGGCGTATTGATTCTAGCCTGCCCCGAGGGTGACTGTCATTATCAGGATGGGAACTTTGAAGCTAAAAAGCGAGTTCATCTACTTGGCGAGCTTCTCAAATCTATGGGAATCGAAAAGGGTAGAATCAGAATTGAGTTTGGCACTGACCCGGAAGGCAAGAGAATCCCGCAAATAATTAAAGAGATGAGTCAAGACCTGGCTAAGCTCGGTTCGTCCAAGACCAGTACGTTAGCCGCAAAAAAGCCTGCCAAAGAGATGATAAAAGTTAAAGGGGGAAAATAAGATGGCAAAACCAAAGGTAGCTATCTGCTGGTTGGGTAGTTGTGGCGGTTGTGATGAAGCGATTGTCGATATAAATGAAATTCTTCTAAGCGTGGCCGGGGCTGTGGACTTGGTTCTGTGGCCGGTGGCATTAGATTATAAATACGACAGTGTTAAAGCTATGAAGCATGGTGAGCTAGCTTTAAGCATAATAAACGGGCATGTCAGGAATTCGGAGCAAAAAGAAATAGCCGAGTTGCTCAGAGAAAAATCGCAGATAGTCCTGGCCTTCGGAGCTTGTGCCTGTTTCGGTGGAACGCCTGGATTGGCCAATCTAATAACAAAAGAAGATATCTTCAACTGGGTGTATAAGAATGCACCAACAGTTGTTAATCCGAAGGGTAATGTACCCAAGACAAGCACTCGGCTTGACGGTCATGATTTGACTCTGCCAGAAATCTATGAGCAAGTGAGTGCATTGAACGGCGTCATAGATGTCGATTACTACTTGCCGGGATGTCCACCGCCGCCGCATCTGATTATTGCTGCGATAAGTGCCGTTCTTGAGAATAAGCTGCCGCCTAAAGGTTCGACGCTGGCGCCGCACAGAGCTTTGTGTGATAGCTGCAAGAGAAACAAGACCAAGCCGGAGAGGATGGCCATAACGGATATCAAGCGAATTCATGAAGTGGAAGCGTCGCCGGATACCTGTTTCTTAGCGCAGGGAATACTTTGCCTGGGGCCTGCTACCCGCGATGGCTGCGGAGAATCCTGCATTAATATTAACATTCCATGTCGAGGATGTTTTGGTCCCGTAGAGGGAGTAGTTGATTCAGGCGCGAAGTATATTTCGGCCCTGGCGTCCATACTGGATGTACAGACCGATGCCGATATGAACAGGATAACCGACCAGATTGCTGACCTCGCCGGGTACCTGTATAGGTTCTCGCTGCCTACATCGATACTTAAGAAAAAAAGAGGTTAAAGAATTAGCCGAAGAAAGAGGTGCAACGTGACTGAAAAGATAACAATTAATCCGATAACCAGACTTGAAGGACACGGAAAAATCGAGATTTTTCTTGATGATAAGGGCAACGTGGACGATGCCTACTGGCAGGTTGTTGAGCTGAGAGGGTTTGAAAGGTTTTGCCTGGGGAGGCCCGTCGAAGAACTGCCGAGGATTATGCCCAATATCTGTGGCGTCTGCCCCACACCTCACAATATGGCATCGGTAAAAGCGCTGGACGACCTGTACGGTGTAGAACCTACACCCACCGCTAAGCTCATCCGTAACCTCCATTACAACGCCTTTATGGTGGAAGACCATTTGCTCCACTTCTTTATTCTATCAGCGCCGGACTTTGTGCTTGGACCGGATGCCAATCCTGCCGAGCGAAATATTCTGGGCGTAGTTGGTAAAGTCGGCCTCGAGATCGGAGGCAAGGTTATTGAAGCTAGGAAGAGATGTCGCGAGATAATTAGGTATATTGCCAGCAAACCGCCTCATCCGGAAGGAGGGCTACCGGGTGGAGTATCCAGGGGAGTTACCGAGGAAGACCGCAAATGGATGATAGGCACGGCTGACTTTACTGTTGAGTTTTGCCAGTTTGCTTTGGAATTATTCAAACAAACTGTATTGGATAATAAGACGTACCTTAATCTGGTACTAAACGATGCCTATAAGTTGAACACGTACTATATGGGTATGGTTGATGAAAGTAAACGGGTCAACTTCTACGAAGGGAAATTACGGGTAGTTGACCCGAAAGGTGAAGAGTACGCCTTATTCGATAGCAACGACTATGTCAGCCACGTTGGCGAATGGGTCGAGCCGTGGACATATGTTAGGCTAACACACCTCAGAAAAATTGGCTGGAATGGTCTAAATGATGATGCCAAAACCTCGCTTTATCGCGTGGGACCGCTGGCGAGATTGAATGTGGCAGACGGCATGTATACACCTTTAGCCCAAAAAGAATACGAGGCGATGTTCGATATATTGGGCGGCAAACCAAGCCATCATACACTGGCTTATCATTGGGCAAGGCTGATAGAAGCCCTGCAAGCTGCGGAACATATGCAGAGGATTGTGAACGACCCCTTATTGACCAGCAAGGATATACGGAATATGAATCTCAAGCTGGGCAAGGTAGGTATCGGCTGTCTAGAAGCAGCGCGCGGTACTTTAATCCACCATTATGAAGCAGACGAGCAGGGAAGGGCCACCAAAGTAAATCTCATCGTGGCTACGCAACATAATGCGGCCCCGATATGTCTATCCGTTAAGAAAGCCGCCCAAGGATTTGTGAAAGGGCCCAAAGTAAAGGAAGGCCTGCTAAATATGGTGGAGATGGCTTTCAGAGCTTATGATCCATGTCTTGCCTGTGCCACTCATGCATTGCCCGGCAAAATGCCGTTGACCATTAATATTCGAGAGCCAAACGGCAATCTGATACGCACCATCGAGAGAAGCTAGCATACTCAGGGTTGCACTAGACCCGTCTCAGAGTTATTATTTGGTTTGAGTAAACGGTAGAACGGGCTTCAGCAAGGAATCGCTTTCTTCCGGTTACCGTTTACTAAAGAGTTGACGGAATTTTTTATTTAAAATAGTATCGTGTGAACATAGTTCTGCTATTACATATTAAGCTGCTCTAAGTAGTCCCGAAGATGAATAGCACGCTATCTGATGAGAAAACGACGGACTACTCTCCTGAAGAGAGAGCACTGATACTTCGGCTCAGGGTGTACGTCAACTTAAGATGGCTTGCTGTTGTTGCCATAGTCGCGGCAGTTTTAGTTGCCTCAAACGTATTCCACATTAGTTTTCCGACTCTCCCTGTTTACATCATCTGTGTTGCTACGATTATTTATAACGCCGTCCTGTTCTGGCTTACGCTCCAGCTCGATAAAGAAAAACCTGAGTCGGTGATAAAGAAAGCGGAATTGTACGGTAACGTCCAGGTCTTTCTGGACCTGGTGATGCTTACTGCGCTCTTGCATTTCACGGGAGGAGTAGAAAATCCATTTATATTTCTATACATAATTCATATAAACGCTGCCGCAATATTCCTATCGAGGCGGCGGGTTTATGAGCTGACCACACTGGCCATGGCCATTTTAACGGCTTTGGTCTTTCTAGAGTACTTTCATGTGATACCCCATGTAAATCTTGCCGGATTTGTATCTCCTAACCGATATAATGAATTGAGCTATGTCATTCCCGTACTTGTAGCACTGGCTACTCTGTCCTACGGCACAATTTATGTGGCAACCGCCATAAATGGCGAATTGAGAAGAAGGCAGCGCGAGGTAATGGTATTGAAGGACCAGCTACTGGAGCAGAGGGCAAAAGAGCTGGAGCAGATCTCAGGTGAGGTGCTCAAACTGGTGGAAGAGAGACGCAGGTTTGTGAGGTTTCTCAGCGTAGTGGCCCACGACCTGCAATCACCTCTCGTGGCAACTCAGAGTTTGCTATCCTATATTGTTGATGGATATACTGGGCAGATAACTGATGGCCAAAAGGACCTGATGCAGCGAGGCATCAGGAGAATTGATGCTCTGCTGACGTTGATTACCGACCTGCTCGATATACCCCGGATTGAAGCGGGACAGCTAAACCGTGAGATGAGAGAAGTGTCGCTGAATGATGTGGTCAAACTGGCAACGGATGGACTGGATAACGTGGCCAGGCAAAAAGGGCTGACGCTCAAGGTGGAACTGCCGGAACGTTCTCCCACAATATACGCTTCAAATCGAAGGTTGCAGCAGGTGGTTACAAATCTTACAAGCAACGCCATAAATTATACGCGGGAGGGTACGGTTCTGGTAAAAGTCGTAGATGATAAGGATAAGGTTAGGGTTGAAGTAATAGATACGGGAATCGGTGTACCGCCGGAGGAATTCCCCCGGCTGTTTGACGATTTCTTTCGCGGCAGCAATGTGGGAGCTAAGGGAACAGGGTTAGGATTATCTATATCCAAGAGGATAATCGAGGCACATGGTGGTAAAATTTGGGCGGAGAGTCCGGCTCCTGAAACAGGACAGGGAAGCAAATTTACTTTTACTTTACCTAAAAATAAAGCAGCGGTACCCGAGAAGTAGAGCACAACTGGTTGTTTTGGCTTATTAATAGAAAATAATAAGGAGGTATAAATATGAATAAAAGACCGAAGATCCTGCTTGTCGACGATGACGTTGACTTGGTAACGGTGATGAGAGGAGCTCTGGAAAGCAAGGCATACGAAGTAATCGTAGCCTATAATGGTAAAGAGGGTCTGGAAAAGGCTAAGAAGGAAAAGCCTGATTTGGTGGTCCTGGATATATTGATGCCGGTAGCTGATGGTTTTACCTTTGCCGACCAGTTTCGCAAGGACCCGACTCTAGCCAAAACGCCGGTGCTGGCTCTGACCAGCTTCTCGGAATCTCTCGGCCAACCGTTTGCTTTCGATGTCTCAGAGTTCATCTCCAAGCCTATTAAGCCGAGGGACCTGGTGGCTAAGGTCGAGCAGTTTCTCAAAAAGACGGGAAGCAGCTAAAATCTAGCGGCCTACAATTGGGTTCGAGATATAGCTCGGGCACGAGTTCACGGCCCCTATCAAGGGGCCGTGTTGAATGTTTCCCCGGAGTGTCGAATCCATGTTCTGGTCAGTATCTTCCAATCCTTGATTACAAGGCGAGAGGGTAGCATCTTTGCCAATCCGAAAGGTGCAATTAGAACATAAATATGCGGACGTGAATAACGTACGCCTGCATTATGTTACTGCGGGCAGCGGTAAATTAATTTTGTTCCTTCACGGTTTCCCCGAATTCTGGTACGCGTGGAAACACCAGCTTGCTGAGTTCGGGAGGGACTATATGGCTGTGGCCCCGGACATGCGCGGCTATAACCTTTCGTCCAAGCCTGCCGAAGTAGAGCAATACCGCATTAAATATCTCGTTGAAGACGTTCGTGCTTTAGTGGAATACCTGGGCTACCAGAAATTTTTCCTTGTGGCTCATGACTGGGGTGCCGGAGTAGCCTGGCCGTTTGCCATACGCCATCCCAATTATCTGGAAAAACTCATCATCATTAACGGCCCTCATCCCGTTACCTTCGTTCGAGAACTGCGCGATAATCCGGAGCAACAAAAAGCCAGCCGCTATATTCTGGTTCATCGGAAACCGGAGGCGGAGCAGATACTTTCACGTAATAACTTCGGAGAACTTGCCAGCAGCCTGCTGCAGGATGGACTAAACAAGGGATATTTTACAGAGGAAGACCGGGAAGCCTACCTGTCAGCCTGGTCTCAGCCGGGAGCACTGACCGGTGGCCTTAACTATTACAGGGCGGCTCATCTCGGCCCTTTTATTGGTGAAAGCGACGATATCCTATCCGCAGACCCTTCAGTTTTTACCATTAAAGTGCCTACTCTGGTTATCTGGGGAGAGAAAGATAAGTGGCTCCTCACTGGAAACCTGAACGGGTTGGACAGATACGTGCCCAACCTGACAATTAAACGGATTACTGACGCCTCGCACTGGGTGATTCACGAAAAACCAGAACTTGTTAATTCCTGTATCCGCCAGTTTATCGAAAGCTGAACCAGGTTCATTTTTATCTCAAGGAGGAATATATGATACGTGTGGTTAGTATTATTGGGGGTGGCGAGCTGACAGATGATCTCAAAGAAATTCTGGGTAAAGCGCAATTCAAGGTAGTTGCGGTGGGTTGGAAACAGGAGTACGGAAAACAGGTTGAGGAGACTGACCTGGTCATTGAAGTAGCTCCCGAAGATTTCGCCATAAAGAAGAAAGTAATCAAGAAGTGTGATTCCAAATGTCCTAAAAAGGCAATTCTGGCCACCACCTCTTCAAATCCTTGGATTACCAGGTTGGCCGGTGAGACGAAAAGACCGGAAAAAGTGGTAGGTCTGAACTTTACCAAAAATCCCTTCGAGGATAAGTACCTCGTACAGATGGCCAGGGGGCTGCAGACTTCCGAGGAAACACTCCGGGCAGTCAAGGGATTTCTGGCAGAAGCCGGCATTACGGCAGTAAATTTACAGGAGACACCGGGCTTTATTCTGGACCGGGTGATTGCCTCAGTGGTTAACGAAGCTGCCGTCATGTATTCATCGAAGCTGGCGACCAAGGAAGATATTGACAAGATGATGAAGGTCTGCGTGAACTGGCCTATGGGGCCTTTCGAATTTGCCGACAACATGGGTGTGGACAGGGTTGTGGAGATTCTTGATTTGATGACCGAACAGCTCGGGCCCAAGTTTCAACCGTGTTTCCTGCTTAGAAGGATGGTCGATGCCGGCTGGTTGGGGAAGAAGACGGGAAGGGGATTCTACGTGTACAGCTAGAGCTAAGGATATCGGAGGTATTATTATGGAAATCAAGAAAATTGCAGTTCTTGGAGCCGGAGTCATGGGACATGGCATCGCCCAGGTCTGCGCGCAAGCTGGCTACCAGGTTAATTTGCGGGATATCAAGGATGAGTTTGTTCAGTCAGGAATAGGTAAAATTCGTAAGTTTCTGAGCGGCAGCGTTGAGAAACAAAAAATAACCCAGGCTGAAGCTGATGCCGTAGTTAGCCGCATCAAGGGTCTGACTGATTTGAAAGAGGCGGTTCTCGACGTTGACCTGGTCATTGAGGCTATTGTTGAGGACATCGATGTCAAGAAGGAAATGTATAAAGAGCTCGACCAGATATGTAGGCCTGATACCATATTTGCATCAAACACGTCAGCCCAATCAATAACTGAGATGGCCATGGTAACCAAGCGACCGGAAAAGTTTATTGGTATGCACTGGTTCAATCCGGCACAGCTCATGCGAGGCGTCGAGGTTGTTGTTCATGCCAAGACCTCGGGTAAGACGAGGGATACAATTGTCGACTTGTGTAAAAAGCTGGGCAAGGAGCCAGGAGTTTGCCAGGACTCGCCCGGTTTTGTGGTCAACAGGCTTTTGCAAATCTGGTACAACGAGGGCCTGAATATGTACGATGAGGGTATAACTGAACCGATAGATATAGATACTGCCCTGAAGGTGGCTTATAATTTCCGCATGGGGCCTTTTGAGCTGCGAGATCTGGTGGGTATGGATATCGGTTACGCTAGCACCACCACTCACTATCGGGAGCTGATGAGGGAGCAGTTCAGGCCGCCCAGATGCCTGATTATGAAGGTCAAAGCCGGAGACCTGGGCAGGAAGACCGGAAAAGGATTTTACGAGTATAAATAAAAGATGTCGTTCTGAGCGAAGTGAAGAATCTCAGTGTCTTATCTTGTCATTCTGGGTGCAACGAAGAATCTCGGTGGTGGAGTGGTTCGGTAGGCGGCCTGACTTTGCACGTATTGAAAGCTGGTGTTAAACTCAATCAGATAACAAGGAGTAGTTTATGAAAATAAACGTTATGACTGACATATTGGAGGCGAATGACCGCATCGCAGCGGCCAGTGCTGAAATGTTCAAACAAAACAGGAATCTTGTCCTTAATTTGATAAGTTCGCCGGGAGCAGGCAAGACGAGCCTGCTCGAAAAAACCGGTGATGCCTTAAAGGGGCAACTTCGTCTCGGCGTTATAGCCGGGGACATCGAGACGATGAGAGATTCGGAACGGCTGCAAAAACACAAGATACCGGCTGTGCAGCTAACCACAGGCAGCGCCTGTCATCTGGATGCCAATATGGTTGCCTCGGCGCTGCCTCATGTTGACCTTAAGAAAACCGATATTCTGGTTATTGAGAACGTGGGCAACCTGGTCTGTCCCGCCGAGTTCAAGGTAGGAGAAGATTACAAGATTGTGATGCTCAGTGTTACCGAGGGCGATGAGAAGCCATTAAAGTATCCATTGGTGTTTCGCGAATCATCGTTGCTTCTGATTAACAAAATAGATTTGCTTAAATATACCAATTTCAATTTAAAAGAAGCCAAAGTCAATGCAAGGCGAGTCCACCCCGACCTGGAAATAATCGATATCTCCTGTGTCACCGGAGAAGGTATATCGGACTGGATAGCCTGGCTTAATCGAGAGTACCACAAGAAGTTCGGGGCTAAAGCGCGTGCATGAGCTGGCTATAGCTCGAAATATCGTCAACATCGCAATCGCTGCTGCCGAAAGAGAAGGCGCCAACAAAATTATCAGAATTAACGTGGTGGCTGGTGAATTGAGAGGAATCGTCCCTGCCCAACTCACCTTCGGCTTCGGCTTGATGGCGGAGAACACAATCGCCAGCGGTGCTTACCTAAATCTGGAAATTACTCCCGTTGAGTGCCGCTGCCGCAAATGTCGGGAAGAGTTTACTGTAAAAGATTACAGTTATATCTGCACGAATTGTCAGAATAATGACATAGAAGTCCTCAGCGGCACAGAATTACGCGTTAAAGATATCGAAGTCGAATAATCGTAATCGGCTTACTTCGCTTTGGCTTTACTCTTGTCCAACTCTCTACCTAGGATGGCTACGGCACTGACCTGCGGCGGACCTCCGAAGGTGTGCGACAATCCGAGCTTGACGTCTTTTAGCTGCCGCTCCGGCAACTGTGCCTTGCCCTGTATCTGCTTATACACTTCGTAGGTCATCCTCAGCCCACTGGCGCCGACCGGATGGCCGAAGCATTTAAGGCCGCCGTCGGCGTTGACCGGCAGCCCTCCGGTAAGCTCGAAAAATCCGGCATCTATATCTTCCTTCGCTCTGCCCTTAGCACTGAAGCCAAAGTTCTCATAAATGGCCAGTTCGGTGATGGTGAAGCAGTCATGCACCTCGGCGATATCGAGCTCCTCGCGAGGGTTCTTTATACCAGCCTGCTCGTAAGCCTGTTGTGACGAGTTCTGTAGTGCATCCCAGTTTACCCAGTCGAAATTTGGCCGGGCGTGCGGCAGCAACGGATCAAACGATTGGCCCAGGCCCTTGATGTAAACAGGATCAGCCCGGAACTTCTTAGCCTGACTGGCCGGGACCAGTATGGCAGCGGCGGCGCCGTCGCTGTTGCCGCAGCAGTCAAACAAACCGAGAGGCCAGGCGATAATCGGCGCGTTCATGACCTGCTCCAGAGTTATCTTATTGCGGAAATGGGCCTTGGGAGACATACTGCCGTTATTGTGGTTTTTGACGGCTATTTTCCCGATTGTCTTTTTACCTTCCTCGGGGCTTAAGTTGTACGTGTAAAAATATCTAGTGGCGATTAGTGAGAAGCTGCCTGGCGAGGTGCGGCGGGCTTCCAGAACGGGGCCCATACCGCGTCCAGTGCCCAGGCCTGGGAACCCGGTATCCTTGAGCTTCTCCACACCCAGAGCCAGCACCACATCGTACATTCCTGAGGCAATGCCGAAGCAGGCGTTGCGGAGCGCTTCATGCCCGGTAATGCACCAGTTCTCCACGCGCGTTATCGGTATTCTAAGTTTGAGGGAGTTTGCGGCATGTGTGCCCCCAATCCCAGTAGCCGGCGCTGTCACCGTGCCGAACCAGCAAGCCTGAATGTCCTTGGGCGAAATGCCGGCGTCTTCGTAAGCTTCGTAGGCGGCCTCTATGGCTAAATCGTCGAGTCCTGAGTTCCAGCGCTCGCCGAACTTGGTACAGCCCATGCCGACTATGGCGACTTTATCTTTAATACTTTCCATTTATCTGCCTCCTATCTGACAGGTCGGCATTTCCAGAAGTAGTTGTACATGCCGCCCCCTTCATAAATTCTTCTAAACGTCATTTCTACGGGCATATCAATTTTAATCAACTTCGGGTCGCAGTCGGTCATTATGCTGTATATTCTGGCTTTCTCCAGGTCCGACTCGATAACTATCTGTGGAATAACCGGGTCGTCGCTTCTGCCTGCCAGGTTATCCAGAGAGAAGGTAAATATCTTTGCTTTTTTGTCCGAAAGCCTGACCTCTTCGAAATCATCTTTGGACTGACACTGGTAGCAGATACGCTGTATGGGGAACGTGACCAGTCCGCAACTTCTGCATTTGCTGCCGTGGAAGCGGAGTGACCAGTTACGCTCGCGCCAGCTGACGCTGGCCGAAGGAAACAGGCGGAAGGCTTCTCCGGGTTGCGGCTCAAGTATGCCGCGATAACTGAGATAGCGTTCGTAGGTAGGTAAGGGCAGCTTTGAAGCCAGAAAGCCTTTGATCCCCCGCCTGCCCGCTTTGACTTTATCCACCTCGGCCGTGACTTCGATGAGAAAGGCATCGCTGCCGTCACCGTAGCTGGCCATGAGCAGGTTATCGCCGCCTTTGGCTTCTTCTAAAGCTGATACCAATAGTATCAGCGCGTGGGCACAGCCACATACGCCCAGATTGGCCGCCAGCAGGTCCTGAAGCTGTGTCTTGGGATCGAAACCCACCTGTCTGGCCAGCTGCTGCTGTGTTCGTGCATTAGGCCCATATAGCGCAGCCCTGGCTATAGCCGCGGGCGTAAGGTTAAGCTTTTTCAACAAGCCTGTTATGGTCTTTGTCATATTTTCGGTGTAACCGTGCTCCATAATGAAGCGGTCCTCCCATGACTGGACAAACGTGTCCTTATCCAGTCTCCAGACGTCGTACATT
>CAYPRI010000010.1:29215-40748 GCA_964413085.1 uncultured Dehalococcoidales bacterium | reverse complement strand
TGGTATGATCAAGGAAATCAAAAGCGCCGCTGAAATAATTCAAGACATAGTTAACAACTACGATAAAGTACTGGCAAGTTTAAAATAGCATAATATGTTAACAGCCTAGCCGGCTTTTTCCGCTTTGGCACGTGTGCTTCGTGCCAAAACCCTTATTGCCTCCATCAAATCTTGACGTCGGCAATCCTTGGTTAAATACCAGCTGGCACCAGCATCAAGCGCAGCACCAACATAATCGCCATAGACCGTTAGAAACAGAATCTTTACGCCAGGTAAGCTCCGCTTTATTCGCCGGGTGGCTTCAGTGCCATCCATGCCCGGCATGTGTGCGTCCATTAAAATAACATCTGGATTCAGCTTCTCTGCTTTAGCCACCGCCTCCAGACCATCAGCAGCCTCGCCAATAACATCAATATCAGCCTGGGGGTCGAGTATGCTTTTCAGCCCTTCCCTCACCACTTCATTATCATCAACTATCAATACAGATATCTTATCCATTCTCCTCCTAACTATGTCGGTCTATAGCACAAAACAGTCTTGTCTTGACGTAAGTTTACCTTTCTTAACCTATTTAAACCATCGGTAGTGTGGTTGGTTTCCCCTTAGTTAAAAGGTCGGATAGAAAAAATCATACTTCAAGCCGATGTGCGCTAGTACTTTAGTATGATTTTTAAAGGCGGATCAGACCTTTCTTTATTGCCTGCGTTACGGCCTCAGTACGGTCATTGACTCCGAGTTTTTGAAAAATGTTCGTAATATGGGTTTTTACCGTACTCTGGGCAATCTTAAGCTCGGCGCTAATCTCCTTATTTGCCGCGCCTTTAGCCATCAAACACAGTACTTCCAATTCTCGCTCAGAGAGTTCTTCACCCGAAGGTGTTCGGCGGGATAGCTGGGAGAATCGGTCCAGCAGCTTTGAGGCGACCACCGGCTGAATAAGGGACTCACCCTTATACACTGCCCTGATAGCTTTGAACAGTTCGTCCCTGGGTGCATCTTTAAGAAGGTAGGCTCTCGCACCAGCCTCTATTCCGCTGAATATATAATCATCATCGCTATAAGTCGTAAGTATTATAAATTTTACATCAGCATCAATTGAACGAATCTGTCGCATGGCCTCAACACCGTCCATCTCAGGCATACGAAGATCCATCAGCACAACATCCGGTTTCAATTCTTTGACTTTGCTAACTGCTTCCGCCCCGTCTTTAGCTTCCCCGATAACCTTGAAATCGACTTCACGGCTTAGCATGGCATTCAATCCTTCTCTCACGACTGGATGGTCGTCCGCAATTAAAATCTTGATAGCTTCCACTACAAAACCTCCTTTGCGGCAGGGATGACTATCTTCACCAGCGTGCCCTCACCCTTCTGGCTCTGTACTTCAAATGTACCACCCAAACCACGAGCTCTTTCTCGCATGCTAATTAAACCGAAGGTATCCCCTTTTTTCTTTCCCGTGTCTTCACTCCCCGCTACTTTTGGTTCAAAACCAACGCCATTGTCCCTGACACTCAGTTCAGCAGAGGAATCATTAAATACCAAATTCACCTCCACCTCTGTGGCCTGGGCATGTTTCCGCACGTTTGTCATCGATTCCTGAAATATTCGCAGGATACCTGCTTCTACCTCAGGTGGCAAATCTCGTTTTTCACCTGAAATATTGAATTTCACTTTCACCTTTGTACTCTGGCTGAACTTCTCGGCTTCTTGAATAATCGCCTCAGCCAATGGTTTATGCTCCAAAGCCTGGGGACGCAAATTCCAGACCGACCTTCTAGCCTCGGCCAGGCTCTTTCTGGCCAAATTTCGAGCCTGATTTAGATGTCGCTGCAGTCCAGGTAAGTCGCTACCCAGTGCCTGTTCAGCAGCCTCGAGTTGTAAAATAATGCCGCTGAACCCTTGGGCTAAAGTATCATGGATTTCCCTAGCCATTCGGTTACGCTCTTCCATAACCGCCATTTGACGAGTTTCATCGTATAGACGGGCATTTTCAATGGCAACTGCTAACTGGTCTGCCAATGTCTGCGCAGTATACAAGTCCGCTTCACCAAAAGCATCCACTTCGGTGCTTTCGATATCGAGAACTCCAATAACCTGATTACCCAGCTTCACCGGAACTGCCAGCTCGGACTTCGTGTCTTTCAGAGCTTCGACAGCACGGTATCTGGGGTCCTCACTGACATCGTTTGCCAGAATAGGTTCGCCGGTCTGCGCCACCCAACCGACAATGCTTTCCTCATCGACCGTAAGGGCCACGCCAACCGGTATAACGCCCTTCTGTCCGCTTAAACACAAAGCTTTTAGTGCTAATGAACCAGAAGAGGGTTCTAACAAATATATATTGACATTGTAGTAGTGAAATGTCTCACGAAGTAAGTTACCTACATACGGCAGCAGTTCATCTAATTTGACGATAGAGCTGATCTTACGGCTAACTTCATTGACGGTACGTAGCTGCTCAGCACGCTGACGCTCCTGCCTGGTCCTCTCCGCTACCTTTTGCTCCAGACCTGTATACGACTCTTTCAGCGCCTTAGCCATGTCATTGAACTGTTCGGCCAGCTGCTGGATTTCATCTCCCGTCTCCGCCTTAATATTATAGTCGAGCTTGCCTTTGGCAATGACCTCTGCACCTTTAGTCAGTGCCAGTATGGGTCGGGTAATAGCTCCGGACAGTAAAAATATGACTGCGGTGGCGAGCAAAATCATGCCTCCGAAAACACCTGTAAAAATCCACTGCGTTTTCTGTACCTGTTCGTCTATGTATTGGGTGGTAGCCGCCACTGTGTCATTGATGTGAGCTGTTAATTCTTCTGCGGGCGCCGAATATTCGTCTATGTAGGTAGACGCAGCAGCGATCAGACTGGTCCCTTCAACCGGTGTAGCATACATATATTTCATCCTGACGTTGCCATCGGCGTCCTTCCATTCGTAGATGCCTGAAGCCTCCCCCCTGAAACTTCTTTCTATGATAGATGCGTATGCAACGGGTTCACCACCCACTTTCAGTAGATTAACACCAACTAGTTTAGGATCTTCACTGAAATAAACAATACCAGTATTATCGTAGACAAATGTAGAACCTGTTTGGCCTACACGCTGCACGACGAGATCGCGTAGTTCGGTATTAGCCGACAGCTGGGACAGAGCTAAATCGGGATGGTACTGCATATAGAGTGCAAGCTCGTTGGCAGCAAAGTAAGACCTCCTTTGTATTAATGTTCGACCCATATCCTCTAAGGCTGCAATACTCTGGCGGGCAACCTGGTCTGCCATAGCTGTACTATTTTGTACTACTAGAGAGCTGACCTGTGAAATGGTGCGAAACGCCAGCGAGCTAATAACGCCAAGCGAGATAAAAGACAGTGCTAGGAAAAAGATAAGAATTTTAGACCGGATCCCAATTCGCACCTTCATCCTATCCAACCTCCACACTTTCTTCCTTTTGCCCTGCCTGCCATATTAACTTTTCACCGTATTCAAGTAAAATTTTCCGACGTTCTTCGGGCACCTTTTTGGTCTCCAGATATCTTTTCAGTGCTTCCATTGGGCTCAGACTCTGGCCGGTCATTTCACCTAATCGAAGCCTTGCCTGCTGCTTGACCTCTTTAGTCACGACCGTATAGTGAGCGACCCGAAGAGCTTTGTTTATTTCGACATCCCTTACGGACTCTTTCAGAGTAGACGGTACACTAATATTAACCCTGACGATAGCATTTTGGACAGCTTCCTGCTGCTGAGCTATTGCCTTCAAAACCACGCCAGTAGGATCGGTTTCGCCCTCAGCTATATCAGCCATGACCGTCACAAACCGTCTGGCTGCAACTTCATGAAACTTGTAATTCAAGCGTTTTTCCTTACCATTCGAGTCCACATCAATCACACAAAAACCTTTTGCTTCGTTTTCATCCCCGAAGTCAAAGCGCTCCAGGCTTCCGGCATAAACTACCGGAGGATTTTCCATCAGAACCTGGTGCCGGTGAATGTGGCCTAAAGCCACATAGTCGAAATCTCGAAGTGCTACGTTCCCCAGAAGTAAAATAGGATCCCTGCCCACTATCATGCTTCTCTCCGAGCCAGGTTTAGCTGTAGATACGGCCATGTGGGCAACCAGCAATGCCGGTAAGCTCGGGTCTAAAAGCGAAACAAGCTCAAGCAGCCGCTGAGTCATTATTTCCTGAAGCCTGTCGTTCGCCTGTTCTATACCGAGATTTTTCCCCTCTTCCCTACTTAACAATGCGCTTCGTTTCAGCCATGGCAAAGCCACCACCTGGACGACACCACATTTCGTCGGTATCCTGTAAATATCGAGCCGATTGCCTACGTATACGTAGTTAATAGACAGAGTATCAAAAATTTCAACAGCGTTAGCCCGGCCAATTGCGTTCGGCAGGTCGTGATTGCCTACCAGCAAGAAAACGGGTATGCCGTTTTCAGATAGTCGTCGTATACGTTTGGCAAATTCCCGCTGTTGAGTTTGAGAAGGGTCGCGATTTTTATAGGCGTCTCCACAAAAAATAACCAGGTCAACGCCATTTTTTAACGTGTATGCAACGACCTCATCCAACCTGGCCAGAACATCGACCAGTCTCGTCGATAATCCGGTGGCAGCATCTACACCACCGTAGGTCTCCATTCCCAGATGGAGATCGGCAAAATGAAGAATCTTCATTGTTCTACAGCGCCGGATGCTCGGGTTGCCCATAATGGCTGCGCGTCAAAAGCTTCACCACTAAGCTTCGCCCATAGTGTAGCTATCAGCTCTTTTATCGGAACCCTAAGCTGCGCCAGGCTATCACGGTCTCGAACCGTAACCTGTTTGTCCTCGAGTGATTTAAAATCTACAGTAACACAGTACGGAGTGCCTATTTCGTCCTGTCTACGGTAACGCCGGCCTATGCTCTGAGCATCATCATATTGAGTGACAAATTGGCGGCGAAGTTCGTTATGCACATCTCTGGATAACGGCGCTAGCTTCTCGTTCCTGCTCAAAGGCAAAACTGCTACTTTGATTGGAGCCAGCTGGCGGTGAAGCCGTAAAACCACTCTAGTTTCTCCGTCAGCTACATCTTCATCATATGCATCAACAAGAAAAGCGAGCAAAGAGCGGTCTACTCCTGCTGACGGCTCTATGACATAAGGCACGTAGCGCTCACCCGATTCCTCATCGAAATATGTGAGGTTCTTTCCACTATATTTAGCGTGTTGAATCAAGTCGAAATCACCACGATTGGCTATGCCCTCCAGTTCGGCCCATCCCATGGGAAATAGATATTCAACATCGTAACAACCTTTGGCATAATGAGCCAGTTCTTCATCACAGTGTTTTCGCAGTCGTAAATTGTCCGGTTTAATTCCCAGATTCAAATACCAGTTCTGTCTTTCCTTCACCCAATAATCAAACCACTCTTCATCCGTTCCTGGCTTAACGAAGAATTCGAGCTCCATTTGTTCGAATTCTCTGGTTCTGAAGATAAAATTGCCTGTTGTAATTTCATTTCGAAAGGACTTGCCGATTTGAGCGATGCCAAAGGGTAGCTTTTTTCTTGAGGTAGCCAGTATGTTATCAAAGTTAACAAATATCCCCTGAGCTGTTTCCGGACGCAAGTAAACCACACTGGCCTCATCCTCTACTGGGCCCATAAACGTCTTAAACATCAAGTTGAACTGTTTCGGCTCGGTCAAAGCACCGCCGCAATTGGGGCAGACATTACCAACCAGATCAGTAGCTCTCTGCCTGAGGTGGCAAGCCTTACATTCCACCAGTGGGTCAGAAAAGCTCTCGACATGGCCACTCGCTACCCATGCCTGAGGATGCATAATTATGCTGGCATCCAGTCCGACCACATCATCTCGCTCCTGGACTACCGCCCGCCACCAGGCATCCTTTATATTACGCTTTAGCTCCGTACCCAAAGGCCCGTAATCCCAACTGCTCCCTAATCCACCATAAATTTCACTGCTCGGGAAAATGAAGCCCCTTCGCTTACACAGCGAAACTATTTTCTCCATATCAACTTTGCTTTTTCCCTCGGCCAAAATAGCCTCCTCAGAGCTTAAACAAGCTTAGCAACTTTGAGTGCGAGTGTCAAAAACTCTTAAGTGACCTTTTGCTATCTTTATGTTAGAATCGAAAACATATTAAAATTACATAAGGTCTCAATGAACATAGCCCTCAAGATAATGAAGCCATGTATCACGGCGCTGGTGCTTACCATTGTGGCAGGCAGCTCCTGTTTGACTCCGCCGTTTACTCCACCTCCTCAGCAGATGAAGCCCGATGTGCCATCAACAGATACAACGCCGCCACAGACTACAATCACGGCAGCACCACCGGCAACCGTAACCTCCGAAAATGTCACGCTCCAATGGGCAGGAACCGACGATAGAACTCCAGCCGATAAATTAACCTATTCCTACTATCTTGAAGGCCATGACGACTACTATTCCTCCTTCACGCGGGACACCAGCAAGACCTACGAGCATTTGCCCAACGGCACTTATACGTTTTACGTCAAATCTCATGATGAGGCCGATAATGTGGACTCTACCCCGGCATCCGTTTCCTTTACTGTGGCTATTCCCGAACCAGAAAAAAAGACCGTCGTACAAACAGAACCATCCATCGTCAGCACCTTACTTATAGTTCCCAACAGCGACGTCAGTCAACTAGCGGTTGGGCACGATAATACTGTATACGCATTAGACTCCCCGCACGCCAGACTTTACAAATCTGACCACGGAGGCTACGGCTGGAACGACATATCAAAAGGTCTTGGTTCACCTGGACCCTGGACTCAATTGGCCATAGCTCCAGACAATCCCAGAATAGTTGCCGTAGTAACTAATGCTGGAAAAGAAGTTTTTCTGTCAACTGACGGCGGCTCTAATTTCGGTGCCACTGCATTAAGTGGCAAGCTTGGTGGTAGCGAGCGAGTAGAGTGCATTTCTATATCACCGGACTATGGCAGCTGGGAAATAGCGGTAGGCACCTCCAGAGGTAATGGCAACGGTAAGGTATGGGTGAACATAATGGACGGTTTTCCAAGGGGGTGGCAGGACATGAGTGTCGGCGCCAACGGTTGGATTAATGCCGACATCTTTGCCATCGAATACTCACCTGGATTCGCGGCCGATGCCACCATCCTGGCCATTGCCGCGACCGGTCCCCCTCCTGGCACCGAACACACTTACTTATTTATGGGCGTAAGGGACCTTGGCGGTAACACCACCATTTGGAACAATTCATCCGGCTATCCAGTACAAATATCTCAGCCAGGGCAGGAAACGCCTGGCACACCACTTACTTATGCCGATATTGCCCTGCCCGCAGACTACAATGGTGCCTCAGCGGCTAGCCGACATGTTTATGCCTGCTGGACCGATAATCCACCGGGATTAACTTCCGCCGGCAATCCGAATGACGACGTTTATCGTATCGATGATACCGTATGTTACAGACTCGGAATTCGCACCGACGTCATCTGCAGCCTAGCTCATTATGGCATATTCAGCCGTGGCAAGCTGTTGGCCGGTGCGGTAGCATCATCGAACGTGTCTTTTTTCAGTGGACCTGAAGTATACTTTACGTCCAATCCTAATTCTCAGTACCCTACCTGGCAAAGCAGCCAGAAGCCACCCACCGGTCCCGCTCAGGCGCGGGTTGCCTGGTCTACTGACGGCAAGATCGCTTATTGCGGCACCAGTTCACCAGGTGGCGGCAGTAATGACCAAAGCGCTTTCTCCGTAAGCACTAACAATGGCTTCACCTGGAATCAGATAGGGTTGATTGACCTGTAGTTGATAGCTGCCATAGCATTTTTTAGAATTTTCTGAGGTAATGATTAAAGCGGTCTTCTTCGACTTCTACAACACGCTGGCCAGCTATTATCCGCCAAGAGAAGATGTTTACCTAAATGCCTCACGCGAGCTGGGTATCGAAGTAGACGTGAGATCATTATTCAGCTCATTGTCCGTAGCCGACATTTTTTACCGCAATGAAAACTCCCGATCGCCCATCGACAAAAGAAGTCCTGAGGAACAGATAAATTTCTACATCGAATACGTAACCAGAATCATGGGAGGGGCCGGTGTAAAAATCAGGCGTGACCAGGCATTGAAAATACTTGTTAAAATTCGGGAATATAAATGGGAATTCAAAGTTTACGGCGATGTCATACCTACCTTGGAGACTCTTAAGGAACGAAGATTAGTCGTAGGATTGATTTCAAATGTGGCCCAGGACATGGAGCCCGCATACGCCAAGCTGGGACTGCAACCTTTTCTCGACTTCAAAGTAACGTCGGCCGAGGTTGGTTACGATAAACCTCGACCCGAGATATTTCTGGCAGCACTTAAGAAAGCTGCGGTCAAACCCGAAGAAGCACTTTACGTCGGCGACCAGTATCAGATTGATATCGTAGGTGCCCGAGGTGTAGGTATCAAAGCAGTGCTAATTGACCGCAATGATTATTTCACCGATATAACGGACAGCCCCAGAATTCGAAGTCTCGACCAAATCACCGATTACCTATAAAATCACAGCCTACATATATCGCTTGATAACCCAACCGCCTTGGCGCTAACATTAATTAGTAACCGCAAACGGTAGCACGGAACTTTGCTTTACGTGAGGATAACTCTTGGCAGAACATACTCATAATAGGGCCATGTCAGCAAGCAATAAGTTCATGTTCGCCATAATACTTACCGGTCTCATTCTGGCCATCTAACTCATTGGAGGATTTATATCCAACAGTCTGGCCTTGCTTAGCGATGCCGGTCACGTAGTTACTGACATTATCGCCCTTTCGCTCAGCTGGTATGCTTTAAGACAGGCGGAGCGTCCGTCAAGCAGCCGGATGACATTTGGCTACCATAGAATTGGAGTAATAGTTGCGGTAGTGAACGCCGTCAGCATATTTGCCATTGCCGGAATAATTCTGTTTGAAGCCTACCGCCGCCTACAGCAACCACCCGAAATAAATAGCATCTTGATGATGTCTGTCGCAGTGGTGGGCCTAGGGGTAAATCTTTTCGTCACGTACTGGCTTCGCCGTGAGCGGAAGGGCAATATCAACATTCGGAGCGCGTTCTGGCACGCTTCTGGCGATGCGTTGGCATCCATCGGCGTTATTATCGGTGGCGTTATAATACTGACAACTGGACTGTTGTGGATTGACCCTCTTATAAGTATATTAATAAGCGTTATCATAGGTATAGCAGCCTACCGTATTTTAAAGAAAGGTTTGCGTGTTCTATTGGAGGCCACGCCTCCGGGAATTGATACGAATGAAATGATAAAAGCCTTAAAGCGGGTACGCGGAGTCAAAGACATACACGACGTGCATGTATGGGCAATTTCACCGCAGCTAAATGCGATGAGCAGTCATGTGCTCGTCGATGACCTGTTGGTAAGTCAGACAGCAGAAATTCGCAAGCAACTCGAAGATATATTAAAGCGGAGATTTTCCATCAATCACACGATACTACAGATAGAGTGTCAGCAATGCAGTCCGAGCTATACTTATTGCAGTCTGAACTCAGAATCGCACGACAAATGCGATACTACCGGAGCATAGCCACGTAACTATTCAGCGGAACTTTTAAGGAATCAGCCACAGGCTGGCATTTAGCCCTGAGACAATAAAAGACCCTGCCCTCCACTGGCAGTTCCGAAAGAGATTCGTAATATCCCATACCCTTGGCAAAGATAAGGTCAGCAGCATCAAATTTACTCTTGAATTCACTTGATGCCAGAGAAAAATCTATACCCGGCGTAGCCGTGCCCGTGGTCAAGATCTCACCCAGTTCGGCCCTAAGACCCAGGCGATTGATATCGTCTTGAGTGACGTCGTTTTGAACGGGTTTGGATTTAACGACATATGTAACCGAAACGCGATTTTTCAGCCATCTCATCAGCGGTAAATCGAAAAATACCTCTCCAGCATTATCCGCCAGATATAGTATCCTGGAGGCAAACTTAAGTCTGGTTTCAAACAGCTTGGCGTCATCTATGACAAAATCCACCGGCCGTTTCATGTCCTTGATAATCACATCCAGCGGCTTGAAAAAGTCAATGGTGTTCCCCAGAGCAGCAAACTTTAGGCAACTCATAAAGTCATCTTCGTTTACCTTCATCCGACTTGACAGTTCCTTTCCAATTTCTACCTCCCTGTCCTTCATAGGACGGTAAGGGTCAGGATTACCGGTTATTTCCTTAATAGCATCATGTATTTTTGTAGCCACGACAATGGACACACAATCTAGAGAGAAATTATCATGGAGTATTTTTAAGCCACGTTCTTTAGCTCGATTCGCGACCTGTTCATTGGTGGACCCGAGTTCAGCCGCCTGACAGGCAAGCTTTCGCAGGCAATCATAGCAAAACTCCGAAGCTTTCATTTTACTGATTTTAAGGCGGGAATAGATTACGTTATCACCGGTTTAAAAGCCATAATGAAGCATTCAGAACCGCAGCAAAACTTACCCAAAGCAGATAGGGCCACATAAGAACGCTGGCCACTTTTGATATTCGGAAAAAAAAGATAACAGTTGCCAGTATAGCAATCCACAAAACTAAAATCACAATCAAGGCGAAAAATGGAGATTCCAGACCGAAGAACACAACTGACCATAACGCATTCAGAACTAGTTGTACTAAAAAGACGATAAGTGCTATTCTGACCTTTTGGTTTTTCAGTCCGCGTCGCCACACTAAAAACGCGGCTGCGCCCATCATTATGTAAAGAAGTGTCCAAACCGGGGCAAACAACCAGTTTGGCGGCGTGAAAGGCGGCTTCTCCAGCGCCGCGTACCAGGTGGTAATCGCGCTACGTGTAAATATGGAGCCAATGGCCCCGGCAGCCAGACAGGCGACTAAGCTTACCACCAGCTTCCATATGTCCTTGATAGCCATTATTGGCATTGTACCAGACTGAAGGCTCGATTTACTAACCGTTATATGTCATCATGACGATGTATTACGGGAAACTACAATTCAGTCAATTTCAAAGCCTTAATCTACATACCGCGATTATGTTAAAATTACGTGCAGGACCGAAGCTATGCCCGCAAATTTGCCTCCCCAGTACTATGACGCTGAAAAAAGATACCGTGTCGCCAAGACTCCTGAGGATAAAATCGAGGCACTGGAGACAATGCTGGCTATCATGCCCAGGCACAAGGGCACTGACCACCTTTACGGAGACCTGAGACGTAGAATTGCAAAACTAACCGAGGAGGCGGAACGCAAGGCTGCCACCAGCCGGGCCAGCTTCTATATCAGAAAGGAAGGCGCCGGCCAGATTGCACTGGTTGGATTGCCTAATACGGGAAAGTCACAGCTACTGGCATCAATCACCGATGCACTGCCGGACGTGGCCGACTACCCCTTTACCACCAAAACTCCAAACATAGGCATGATGAAATTCGAAAATATTCAAATCCAAATTGTAGACACGCCGCCGGTGACAGGTCGCGACTCTCGTGTCTGGCTTAATAATATCGCCAGAAACGCCGACCTTATTGC
>CAYPRI010000010.1:23221-29115 GCA_964413085.1 uncultured Dehalococcoidales bacterium | reverse complement strand
GTAGATTTGACCGATCCTATAATCCTGAAAGTAGGCAGTACAGTAAAAGATGCTGCCGAAGACGTCCACAAAGATTTCAAAGCCAAACTTAAGTACGCAGTAGTCTGGGGCTCAGGAAAATTTGACGGCCAAAGGGTCAGTCAGGACCACGTGCTGAAAGACAACGATATAATAGAACTGCATATTTAGGCGTTCTTTTTATAACACCGCTGCCAGACATCGTAGAGAACCGCCGCCAGTTCCTCAATATATTCCCGATTTTCAAGCTTCGCCCGCCAGTTATCGGGAATCGATTCCACTCCCAGATAAGAGCCGGTTATAGCCCCTGTCATGGCGGCTATGGTATCGGTGTCACCGCCAAGACTAACAGCAAACAGGACCGCATCCTTAAACGAGTTGTAGTGTGTTAGAAAGGAATATATAGCTGCCGGCACAGAATTGAAAGCTTCTACACTGTTACCAAGGTTGGTAACTACGTTAGCTTTATCTCTATCGCCCAGCAGTGAGGCGGCGGATTCCAACTTTTTCTTGAACTCTTCCTGCTGACTGATTTCAACCAGCCGGGATAAAAATTCACGTGGATTTAAATTTTGGCTCGGTTTAATCCTTAAAGCTAAAACGATAGCGAAGGCTTGCAGCGCTGCACCTTCCATACCCAGTGGGTGACTGTGCGTTATTCGACTCGACCTGTGAGCTACCTCCCTTAACATGCTGAAATCGTCGTGATAAAGGACAGCTAAAGGTGCAATTCGCATCGCCGAACCGTTCCCATAAGAGCCCTCGTGATACAATTTCAGTGCTGCTTTATCCCAAGCTTCGCCGCCCCTTATCATCCGGAATACGTTTGGCGGTCCGGGGCCATAACCCCGCCACGGTTCCAGCTCATAATTCCGAATAAAAACCTGCGCCATATGCTCACCGTCAAAGCCTTCTTTCTGTACCAATGATTCAGCCATACCAATCATCATGTGAGTATCGTCGGTGTAGGCGAGGATTTTCCGCGTGTCAGCCGCCCGCTCAATCGTCTCGGCTTCAGCAGCAGGTTTCCCCTCGAAACCCGCGCCAATTGCATCCCCGACCGCCGTGCCAACCAGCGCCCCCAGGAATTTACCCCTCAGAACCTCCTCATTCATCTAGCCACTGCCTGAAATCGAGACTTTCACCCGTAGTTATTATATACTAATGGCTAATACGACGCGATGAAGAGCAAAATAATCGAAGCAATCAACGAACTGAAAAATGACGATTTACATGGCGCCAGCGGGCTATCTTTGCACGCCCTTAATACTTTGAACCTGGCGGCAAGCGAAAGCCAGGCCAAAACCACTGCCAAATTCGTCAGGGAGATAGAGGAGGTAGCCGAGCAACTGGCGAGTGCCAGGCCAAATATCACGCCGATAGCTAATTATGCTAACCGGTTCCTGCATGAGATTTTAATGAAGTCTCGAGATGAACACGACCCTGAGGCATTGAAAAGTTTCGCCGAAAAAAAAGGAAAGGAACTGGTCAAATCGGCTACAAAAGCCTTTTCTAAAACTGTTGAATATGCCAGCGGAATCATTAGCGACCTCGATACCGTGATAACCTGCAGCTACAGTTCTACCGTCTGCCAGGTTTTTGAACTCGCCAGCCAGAGGGAAACCAGGTTCCGTGTTATGGTCGCCGAATCTAGGCACAATGATAAATCATACGGAGAAATCACGGCCAAACAACTTATGCGGTACCAGATTCCTGTGGAAATTGTACCGGATGGAAGCATAAATCTTCGTATAGCCAAAGCTGATAAGGCTTTAGTAGGAGCTGATAGTATAACGGGTGATGGCTATCTTATTAACGGCAAACCTACGCTTGCGCTGGCCCAGGCGGCTAAGTCTAAAAATATACCGTTTTTTGTAGCTTGCGAGAGCTCAAAATTCACCATCCCGGGTTACGTGACAAAAACGACGGAACTGGAATCTGGCTTTGAGAGGATACCCTTAGACCTTATAACTGCAATCATAACGGGGAAAGGGACCATGCTGCCCGGTCTGGTTATGTCATATATCGATGAAAAAGCAGAGGAAATGGCGCATCTCTCCAGTCCAAAAGGAGAATGATTGCTGGCCATCGTTGATACGCACGCTCATCTCGATGAGCTGGAAAACCTCGAAATTTCAGTGAGTAACGCCAGAAAAAGCGGCGTTTTCGCCATTATTGCGGTCGGCTCCAACCACGAGTCAAATCAGAAAGTAATACATATAGCGGACAGCCATTCCGACCTGGTTTATCCCGCTCTTGGATTACATCCATGGGCATTGTCCAATCTCGATTCAGTTGCCATTGACATCACCTTGAAGTTTATAGAAAAACAAATATCGCGAATTGCGGCTATCGGGGAAATAGGACTCGACTACGACAAAAGAGCAGTAAAAGCGGCCTCGAAGGAATTGCAAAAAGATGTTTTAAAACGCCTGCTTTTTTTGGCGAGGCAATACGGAAAGCCGATAAGCATTCACAGCCGCTACGCCTGGAAGGACACCTTAGACATGGTTAGAGATGCCGGCATGGAAAAGGCAGTTTTCCACTGGTTCACCGGTTTCTCTAGCGTACTCAAAGAAATATTGGAGGCCGGCTATTTTATTTCCGCTACGCCAGCTGCGGAATACCACGAGGAGCACAGACGGGCGATAAGGGAAACGCCGGTGGATAGACTACTCCTGGAAACGGACTGTCCGGTGACTTATGGAAAAGAAAATAAATATCGCTCGCAGCCCGCAGACATCATAAGGAGTCTCAAGGCTTCAGCTGGTCTGAAGGGCATGGAGGAATCAGTTCTGGCGCAACAAACTACCCATAATGCTATCCGGCTATTCGGCTTGAGAGCCCCCTAGAATAGACTTTGCCAGCCCATGTTAAATAGAGTAAAATAGCGACCTGAGAATTGAGGATAACACTGAGAGGAGCAAATCAAATACTCAGGTGAAAGCTGTGGTCCTTGTCGGAGGCGAAGGCACCAGGCTACGGCCTTTAACTTTTCTTACAGTGAAAGCCATGGTGCCGGTCCTGAATAGACCGTTCATAGAATATATAATCAGACAACTGAGCCGACATAACATAACAGAGATTGTCTTAGCCATTGGTTACAAACCGGACCGAATTACAGAATATTTCTCTAATGAAAAACAACTTCGAGCCAGGCTTGCTTATAGTATTGAGACGCAACCTCTGGGCACAGCCGGTGCCGTTAAGAATGCAGAGCCGTATATAGATGGCCGCATCTTTGCCATGAACGGCGACATATTCACTGATATTGACTTCACCGAAATGTTAATGTTTCATAAGGATAAGCGCGCAAAGGTAACTATAGCTCTAACACAGGTAGAGGACGCCACACGTTTCGGCGTCGTTGAACTCGATAGCCAGAACCGTGTAACTCGATTTATAGAAAAACCGCGTCGTGAGGAAGCAACCAGTAACATGATAAATGCCGGCGTTTACGTAATCGAGAGGGATATCATTAAACGCATACCGGAAGGCAAACGCTGTATGTTCGAGCATGATATCTTTCCCTCGCTGTTACAGGATGGAGAACCTGTTTTCGGATATACTACTAAGGGCTATTGGATGGACATGGGTACGCCGGAAAAATACTTACAGCTTAACGGTGACCTACTTCATGGTAAAAGCACTCAGGTAGAATTTAAAACGAGAGACATCCGCGTCGATAAAAAAAGTAATATCCACCCAAGGTCAAAGTTGGTCGGTCCCATATTGGTCGACAAGGAGTGCAATATAGGCAAGGACGTTGAGCTCAGAGGACCGGTTGTGGTAGGCGCCGGCTGCCAGATAAAAAATGGCGCCGTAATTGAAAACTCGGTTTTGTGGCGGAACACTATTGTCGGCGGCAAAGCCACCCTAAAAGATTGTATTGTAGCTGATGATGGCTGCATTGATGATAACGTCCATGTAGAAGGCGCCGTTATTACACGGATGGCGCCAAATAACTCAGGAGGTCGTTATTATGCCAGAGAACATAAGTAATGTAGACCATAACAGCTTTGAAAAAGCTGTATTACAATCGCAAATGCCGGTACTGGTTGACTTTTGGGCTCCCTGGTGCGGTCCATGCAAAGCGGTTGCCCCTATCATCGAGGACCTGGCTAAAGAATACAAGGGAAAAATAGAATTCGCTAAAGTAAATGTGGACGATGCACCTTTCATAGCCTCAAAATATGGAGTGATGAGCATTCCCACAATCATGGTATTTAAATGGGGCAAGCCAATGCAGCATGCCATAGGCTATCAGCCCAAGGAACAGCTCAAAAAACTGCTCGACAATGCACTGGCAAAATAGGCTCAATCAATGAGTGACATTTCGTATGTCATAGCATTTACCGGCGGACTACTCTCCTTCTTTTCACCGTGCGTTTTACCGCTGGTGCCGGCGTATCTGGCCAATCTTGCCGGTATTACAGCCATTGATCCCAACAGCAGGCAGAGCTATTTGCCGGCCTTATTTCACTCTCTCGCCTTCGTGGTCGGTTTCTCCATAATCTTTATCGGCCTCGGCGCCTCCGTTGGACTTATCGGCACAAGTATAACTGCGCACTCAATATTGTTGCGCAACATTGCCGGCGGCGTTATTATCGCTTTTGGTATATTCCTGATTGCTGCCTATAAACTACCCTGGCTGAATTACGAGAAACGTTTAAAAACGACGGCAAGCAGCAATCCAGGCTATTTTCGTTCCGTCGGCATCGGTGCGGCCTTCGCACTGGGCTGGACCCCCTGCATCGGTCCGATCCTAGGCGCGATTTTGATGATGGCCTGCGGTTCACAGACCGTTGCCCAGGGAGCACTATTGCTCACCGTATATTCACTGGGAATGGGGATTCCCTTTATAATTATCGGATTGGCCTGGGGAGCCATAATGCCGTTATGGAAAAGCCTAAACCGATACCTCGGCATCATTTCCATTGTCAGCGGTGCCCTGCTCATAGTCGTGGGAATACTTATGCTCACCGGCAATCTGGCATGGCTGGGGCAGTTCGTTCCCTCTCCGGAGCAATGAAAGGAGTAACTTAATGCGAGTTAGAAAAACGACAGTACTGGCGCTCACCTGCCTCGCTTTGCTGTCAATAATTGGCTGTAGCACAACCTCGATACCTCAGGTGGGTGATAAAGCTCCGGCTTTTACGCTGGAGAGCACAGACGGCAAAAACATAAGCCTGAGTGATTTTGAGGGCAAGACCGTATTAGTAGTTTTTACCAGCGTAAACTGTAAAGAGTGCGAAGCCCAAATGCCTTATTTGCTGGGAGCCTACAATAGCGCCGGCGGAGACCTGATAGTCCTGGACGTTTATCACATGATATACGACCCCAGGTTAGTCAAAGATTATGTAACAAGCAGGCAGTTCAGTACATTCCCATCGCTTCCCGACCTAAACAATACGGTAGCTAACGCGTACGGTGCTACACGTTTCCCCCCGACAAATTTCATCATAGACGCTACTGGAATAATCAGATTTAAGAAGATTGGCCCTTTCCAGAGCCAGCAGGAAATTGAGGACATAATCAAGTCGTTTTAGCCGCCGACCGCGATGGCGTGGCTATACATATAGTAAACTAAAACACCTTTGGTTTCGTTTCACTTTTGGATGTATAATGTGTTAAATAGTAGTGCAGTAAGGCAAAACACAGGAGCTGTTAGGGAAGAGTAGTATCGTGCCGGGAATAATTAGATGTCCTGGTTGCGGCCAGGAAATCGACGCTAACAGTCGGTTCTGTATTCACTGCACAGCCAGAATATGTCCCGGCTGTCACGGCCCCGTCCCCCCCAGAGCAATCTATTGTCCGAACTGTGGATTTTCAGTTGGCCCGGCGGTGCCAGGTGCTGCGGAACAGCCACCTATGCC
>CAYPRI010000010.1:0-23121 GCA_964413085.1 uncultured Dehalococcoidales bacterium | reverse complement strand
TCTGTTTCAAATATAACTTCAGCCGGAGCAGTCATAACCTGGCAAACTGACGAGCCGTCAACAGGTCAGGTGATGATATGCGAATCCAGCGGCGGGTGTACCTGGACTGAGCTCGATGAAAATCTTGTTACTGACCATTCAGTAAATATAGCCGACCTGAAACCCGCTACTGCCTATCACTTTACGGCAACATCAACTGATGCTGCCTCAAACCAGGGGACTGCCGAAGGCGATTTCACAACTTCCGGTCAACCCCCGGCAACTCCTCTGGTTATTTCAGGAATAAAAGTATCAAACGTGACCGGGTCGGCAGGCACTATAAGCTGGATGACGGATAAACCAGGCACAAGCCAGGTAGGATACGGTACGACTAACACCTACGGTTCAACTACGACGCTCGACCAGCAATTGACCACCAGCCATACTGCCACCTTATCCGGCCTATCGCCGGCAATAACCTATCATTTCAAGGTTATATCCCGAGACAGCAGCGGAATCGAAATTGCATCTCAAGACCAGACTTTCACGACCGCTGGTACGGCGCCACCTCCATCAGGGGTGGGCACCCAAATAGGCATGGCCGCTCCCGACTTCACATTGCCGACGCTGGACGGCAAACAGGTCAGCTTAAATGAGCTAAAAGGCAAGAAAGTTATGATTAATTTCTGGCAGGATGTCCAGCAGAGTAGAAATGAGCTCTCGGTAATGCAAGAGGTATATGAAAAATACCCTCGTGACAAGCTTACCGTACTTGCCATCAGCTGGGACCAGACCCTGGCAATCACTCAGGCGGTCGTCAATTCTAAGGCTCTGACCATGACGATTCCACTGGACGAAACGGGAGAAGTAGCGGCAAAATACAACGTAACTCAAAGCCCGGTCACCATATTTATTGACAGCCAGGGAATAGTTAGGTATACAAGTTATTATCCATCGTCGCTAAAAAGTTACACCCGTGTGGAGAGCACACTAAATTCCATGCAATAATGGATAATCCTTTAATCCGTTAACCTGAGACTTCCAGTCAAGAAGTATTCATAGAAAATTCAGTCAATAAAACTTAGGTGAGTAATATGTTAGAGAATGTCAATAACGAACAGGCTGACCCTGAAAAAGTCAAAGAGGAAGAGAAGCCAAAAGAGGTAGTTAAGAAGCCTCGGAGAAGGCGCCGGGCACAAGTGAAAAAACAGGTTATGGCCGGACCGTGGCCCAAGATAGCTATCGCTGCCATAGTTTTGTGTCTGGTACTCGGCGGTATCATCATCTCCACACTGAATAAGGGCACAGCCGATACGACGGTTCCTGTTATCGAAAACATAACAATTTCAGACGTGATCGATTCGAGTACCGTTATAAGCTGGAAGACCAGCGAGCCTGCCACCAGCCAGGTTACCATATGCAGCGCTGACAATTGCACTTACACAAAAACAGATGAAGCGCTATTCCTAAGTCATACCGTAGCCGTTAACGACATAAGACCAAATACAAGATATCAGGTAACTGTTATATCGAGAAATGGTCAAGGCAAAGAAGCCAAAATCACGTTGGAGCTTAATTTAAACGCCAAAACAACAGTTGTGGTTGGGCCGGAAATAGGAGACCTGGCCCCAGACTTTACCTTGTTGACCGTTGACGGCAAAGAAGTGACGTTAAGCCAATTTCGGGGTAAAACAGTAATTTTAAACTTCTGGGACACGACATGCCCAGCCTGTTCAGAGGAGATGCCTTTTATACAGGCAGTCTTCGACGAGTGGCCTCGCGATAAACTGGAGGTACTGGGCATCAGTGGAGAGCGAATACAATTCGTATCAGGCTTCATCGATAGCAGAGGCTTGACTTTTCCCGTATTACTGGACGCCAATGAAACTATAAAAACTACTTATCGTGTATCCGCCTATCCTACTACCTTTTTTATTGATTCCGACGGCGTCATCAAGGTAATAAAGTCGGGACGCTTTGCCAGTAAAGCTGAGATAGTGACAATCCTGAATTCTCTCTGAAGCTTATCCAGACAGAGGAACTTAGTATTTTACTGCCGTAATTCTCCGCCAGGCAACACTTTGACAAATTTGATAATTCTTCTAATAAATCGGGCGCATCTTTGCAACGCCAGCATTTCGTAATATAAAATAGCTACATATAAGGGGAGCGATGAAAAAAACTAAATGGTACGTGATTCTAATTTTGGGTCTGAGCCTTATTTTATTAGCCGCACTCACGGCATGTATAAAGCCTGAAACAAAACAGTATGCTCCTGCCTTCAGTCTGCAGAGCACGGACGGCAATGTTGTTAACCTGATAGATTACCGCAGTAAGCCAATTATGCTTACCTTCTGGCGAATCAATTGCACCGCCTGCCAGTTCCAGATGCCCTTTACACAAGAGCTTTTCGACAAATGGTCGAGCGATTCGCTGGTCGTGCTCACAATTAACGTCGGAGATAGGGCCGATGACGTCCAAGATTACATGACCGATCGCGGTATAACCTATCCCGTTCTGCTCGATTCACAGAGTAGGGTTTCACAGAGCTACGGAATCGTGGGTGTACCGACGACATACTTTATAGACGGCGATGGTTATCTCGCAGCGTATCAGATAGGTGCCTTCAAGAACGAAGAGGAAATGGAATCAGCTATCGATAGAATATTCCCCGATGCTGTACTCAAGCCTAAAACTGAAACCAGCGATGGTATCGTTTATACGCCCGGACCTGAGACCGGTCCGGAGATCGGTAAGATTGCACCGGATTTCGACTTGCCAACTATTAATAATCAAAATATGTCATTGAATGAGTTCCGGGGTAAAACGGTACTTCTGAATTTCTGGGTAAGTACCTGCGAGGCTTGTGTTTCAGAATTAGCATATTTGCAGGCTGCCTCTGATAATCCGACCGATAATCAGACAGCCATACTTACTGTGAATTGCGGTGAATCCCCGCTGGCCGTGCACAATGTTGTCGACCGTTTAAATCCCTCTTTCCCGGTCCTGCTTGACCGCGATGGCAAGATATGTACCACTTACGGACGCGGCGCGCCTACTGCGTTCCTCATCAATGGTGCCGGTATTATCGAAGCTATAAAAGATGACGCTTTTGAGAGCACAGACGAAGTGCACGATATGCTTCATTCTATCAAATAGAAGCTCAAAGTAATCCCAAAGTGTCTTTTAAACGAAATGAAATTCTGGGGCCCGCTTCAAGACCTGTGGAGAGGAGTAATTATTTTGCTCCTAATCCTGATAGTTGGTACTCTCGGCTATCGGCTGATTGAAGGCTCTTCCTTACTAGACTCGCTTTTTATGACAATCACTACCGTAACTACGGTCGGTTACCGAGAGGTATTCCCTCTGTCACGAGCCGGACAAATATTCACTATTTTCCTGATTCTGGGCGGAGTCGGCACCGCCTTCTACATTTTGACCAGTATGGTACGCTATATTTTTGAAGGGGAACTCGGAATCAGAATAGGGAGGCAACGCATGGAAGCTAAAATAAGACGACTTAATGACCACTTCATACTCTGTGGTTAGGTCGAGTAGGACAAGCTATCGCCAGCATACTCAGGCAACAAGACGTCAAACTTGTGGTTATCGATTGGGACTCAAATGCTGTAAACAAAGCACAGGAGGCGGGTTATTTGACAATTCTCGGAGACGCTACTAAAGACGAATCCCTGAAACAGGCAGGAATAGAAAATGGTAAAGGAATAATTATTGCCCTCGGCGAGGACGCGTCCAATCTTTACACCACACTGGCCGCGCGACAGTTAAATGAGAGGTTGCCGATAGTTGTCCGGGCTAATAATCAGGAGGCGGAGAGTAAATTACAGCAGGCCGGAGCCGACCGTGTAGTAGCTCCGGAGGCTATCGGAGGAGCCAGAATGGCCAGGCTGGCTTTGAGACCGAAAGCCGTGGAATTTATCGAGACAGTTCTGTTCGGCCGAGAGAAACAACTGCTGGTTGAAGAGATTGAGGCGACCGAAGGCTCCGTACTAGTAGGCTCGACGATTAAGGATTTGGAGGAGCAGTTCGCTGGGGTCAGAATTCTGGCTCTGAAACAGAAGAATGGTGTGCTACTTCCTAATCCAGGGCCGAACACAGCCATTGAAAAAGAAACCAGCTTAACCGCTTTCGGGACACTAGAGCAGTTAAAGAAAATCGAAGGCTGCTGTCAATCGGTCAAAAAGAGCAAAAAATCCTAGCCGAATTAACTCACTAACACGGTCGCTTATGCTAGAATAGGTGACAAAAGGAGACGTCACCATGATAAAGACACCCATGACTGAGCTATTCGGTATAAAGCACCCTATCATGCTCGCCGGGATGAACTGGATAACTGAGCCGGAGCTGGTAGCCGCAGTTTGTAATGCCGGGGGACTGGGTGTTCTGGCTACAGCTGCCACCGCTCCTGAAGAGTCGCGAAAAGCCATAAGACGAATTAGAAAGCTTACAGACAAACCATTCGGCGTTAACCAGGTACTTATTGGTCCAGGAGCCAAGGGTAACATAGATGTAGCTATCGAGGAAAAAGTACCTATTATAAATTATTCACTTGGAAAACCGTGGTTTATCGAAGAGGTCCATAAATACGGTGGGAAGGTCCTGGGAACCACTGCCATCGCCAGACATGCAGCTAGAGCTGCAGAACTGGGCTGCGATGCTGTAGTTATTACCGGACAGGAGGCAGCAGCCCATGGCGCCAACGCTACATCGATGGTATTAATACCCATGGTATCGAGCCTGATAAAAGTTCCGCTTATCGCTGCCGGCGGCTTTTACAACGGCAGGGGACTCGCCGCAGCCCTAATATTGGGAGCCGATGGAATTTCCATGGGCACCAGATTTATGCTGTCTAAGGAGAGCAAGGTCCACGATAATTTCAAGAAGCTGTGTCTCCAGGCTAGCGAGCAGGACACTCTATACGGCGACCAATTCGACGGCATGCCCGGCAGAGTCCTGAAAACCAGGGTGACTGAGGATATGATGAAGAGCGGATTATCGTTAACTGAAGCATTTAAGGCAGCCACGGAAGTCAGACAGTTACTTAAACTATCTTACTGGCAATTCCTTAAGCTCAGCTTCCAGATGATGAGGTCGGAGGAGGGCTCGCCTCTTTGGGTGCAGGCTCGACAGGCTGCTGGCGCCAGAAGACATTTGAAAGCCATAAGGGAAGGCGATGAAAAAGAGGGCATACTGTTTGCCGGCGAATGTTCCGGCGCCATAAACGAGACGCTGAGCGTTAAACAAATAATCGACGGAGTAATATCCGAAGCCGAAGAAGTGCTGGAAGCCGCCAGAAAAAAGGTGGCCAAGGCATAGGGACAACTATACCATTACGTCGGTTATTCTAGTTCTGAAATCTACTCTGTGTTCGTGTAAGTATGCGTTCGGCTTTTCTGACCATGGTCTCGAGTAGCTCCTTGCAACTAACAATCTCTTTGATCAGGCCGATGGACTGACCCACAGCAAAAGGAGCGTCATTTACGTCACCGTTTTCCAGGGCCTTCTCGGAGCGCTGACCGGATATCAGTGGTAATATCTCTTCTAAACCGCCGTGTCTTTTCTCAACTTCCAAAACTTTACCTACCAGTCCATTTTTTAAAGCCCTCATCTGTAAATCGATGGTGGTGCAGATAAGCGTGGTATCATTTTCCTGACGCCGGATGATTTCCTCTTTTATTTTGGGATGCGCGGTACATTCTTTGGTGGCAATAAACCGTGATGCCATCATCACGCCGTCAGCGCCGAGAACCAGAGCCGCGGCCAAGCTTCTACCGTCGGCGATACCTCCGGCAGTAATGACCGGTATTTTCACCGACTCGGAAATTCGCGGCGTCAGCAGCATGGTCGTCACGTCCTCATTCAGCGGATGCCCGCCTTCCTCAAATCCGGCGGCAATAACGGCATCATAGCCGGCTTCTTCGGCATGCCGGGCATGCCTCACCGAACCGACTTTATGTATGAGCCTGACGCCCGCTTTCCCCGCTTGTTTGATGGCATCGGGACCTAAATATCTATCCAGAGGCGCGCCGGATATTTCAATGGCAGCTACCCTTTTTTCACAGCAGGCCTGAAAATAATTATGATGCATTTCCTTGTCAATCCGTACAGATGGCAGCAACGTAATATTGACGCAAAACGGCTTGTCCGTCAGTTTCCTCGTCTCATCTATAGCCCGGTTAAGTTCATCGCCCGAGCCATAGTTTCCCGCCGTCAAATTGCCCAGGCCCCCTGCATTAGAAATGGCCGCACATAGCTCCGGTTTAGCCAGCCACATCATGCCGCCGCACATAATCGGGTGTTTGATACCGAAAAGCTCAGTCATCCTTGTTTTCATAGCAGTCTCCCAAAGAATTTTGTAATAGCCGGTGCAGGTCACCATTATAAACCAGCCGATTACAAATTTTCATGTCATTGCGAGTCCGACGCAGTCGGGCGTGGCAATCTCATCCCAGCCGGTGGCCTTTGTTTGTGCAAACTTCTTTGATTCGCATTCCTGCCCCTGTTATACTTTCTGTGATTCATTTTTATGTAAGCGCGTAATGATAAAGGAGATAACCCCATGAGAACCAGAATGACGGAACTGTTTGGAATCGAACATCCCATCATGCTGGCAGGGATGGCATTTGTCAGCCTGCCCAAAATTGTGGCAGCGGTTTCCAATGCCGGCGCTTTGGGCATGTTCAATAGCGTGGCCAACACGCCCGACCAGATGAAAGACATAATCAAAGAGATCAAGTCGCTTACCGATAAACCATTTGGCATCAATGTGACTATACTATTCCCCAACGCCAGAGAAAATGCGGAAGTGGCCATTCAGGAGAAAGTACCCATTTTAAACTACGCACTGGGCAAAGGCGACTGGCTTATTAAAGCCGTGCATGAATACGGCGGAAAGGTCATTGCTACAGTAGCCACAGAAAGACATGCCCGGCGTGCCGAACTGGATGGTGCTGACGCTATAGTGGTGACTGGCCTTGAGGCGGCGGCGCACGGCGGCGAACCAACGTCGCTTGTGCTCATACCATTGATTGCCAGCCAGGTAAAAATTCCCATCATCGCCGCCGGTGGTTTTTGCGACGGCAGAGGCCTGGCGGCGGCCCTGGCCCTCGGCGCCGAGGGCATCTCCATGGGCACCAGGTTCATGCTGACGCAGGAGAGCCCGGTACACCTAACCGTGAAAGAAGTCGGCGTCAAAGCCACCGCCGAGGATACTTTTCGTACCGATAAAATCGACGGCCTACCGGGCAGGTACTGGAAAAACAAAGCCGCCACGGAACGAGCTACGGGAAAGGTGTCATTAACCGAGGCAGCAGCCAGCGGCTGGCGGATTAAGAAAATGCTAGATGTACCTTTCTTTAAACTTTTCTTCAGCGGTCTGAAACAAAGAGGAGTCCAAGATTTAGCACGCCAGGCTGTCAGCGTCGATTCCCTTAAAGCTCTGCAGGAACCACATGACCCGGATGACATAGTTGTTCCCCTTGGACAGGTCGCCGGCAGGATAGCCGACGTATCTACCTGTCAGGATGTTATTGAGAAGACTGTGGCCGAAGCCGAATGGGTGATAAAACGGCTCAGAGAAAAAGTATAAGGTGTAACAGTGGCAACCATCAGGCAGGCAACACGGGACGACCTTAAAGCAATCACGGAAATTTACAATGAGGCCATTGAGAAGACGACGGCCACCTTCGACACCGAACCGAAAACCGTAGAGGAACAGGAGGTCTGGTTTGTCGGTCATGATGCCAGACACCCAGTTCTGGTGACTACTGAAGACGGGTTGGTGGTCGCCTGGGCGTCTTTGGGCCAGTGGTCTGATAGATGCGCCTACGCCGATACTGCTGAAATATCCGTATACGTTAAGGAGAACTACCGTCGAAAGGGAATCGGCAAGCAACTTATGTCAGCCACCATACAGGAGGGTAAAACGGTAGGCCTGCATACCGTAATCGCCAGGATAGCCGGCAGCAACAAAGTTAGCGTCGACCTGTGCCGCTCGTTCGGGTTCCAGTATATCGGAACCATGAAAGAGTCCGGTAAAAAATTTGGCCAGTTATTAGATGTGCACCTGATGCAATTGATTTATTAATTTTTACCTCAGGTAGCCAAGCCACGCTCCGTACCGGACTATAGCATAGACAAATATGCCCAATATGAATAGAAAAACCCGAATATTAATAGTTGTACTTCTATTAATTCTGCCACCGGTCACCGGTGAGCTTCTTTCCGGCTCCGCCCCACCGCTGGTCTTTTTCAATCCAGGTACCCTAATAATGCTGGTTCTGTTGTACGGCTGCGGGGCTTTACTAATTAGAGAACTGAAGGCCAGATGGAATTTGCAGTGGAGCATCATTTTTTTAGCCGTCGCCTATGGCATCATTGAGGAAGGCATTATGGTGAAATCATTCTTCAATCCGGGATGGGTGGACATGGGAGCCTTATCCGGATACGGCATGTATTTCAGAGTACAGTGGGTATGGACTCTCCAACTTATACTCTACCATGCTACGGTAAGCACCTTAATTCCAATTACAATAGTAGGATTGTTATGGCCTAAATATTCGGGCATGCCCCTACTTAGGAAAAGAGGAATTATACTTACCATCGTTGGTCTATCGCTGGTAACAATATTAGGTACGATTTTTATGGGAACGAACGTGGGAGACAAAATGGTCCCATACCATCCCAATCCCTTATTGCTCGTTGCCAGCTTTGCCTCTGTAGCATTGTTAGTCTGGCTAGCCTATAAATACCAAAATAGCAGAATTTCAGTAAATAAAGCCTCCGTATTCCCACCTCTTGTTTTCGGTATTATCGGCTTTCTGTTTCAGGCATTTAATCTGTTAGTCCCAACCACACTGGCCGGAGCCAAAGTCCCCGCGCCAATAACGCTTTTAGTTCAATTCTGCGAAATAATACTGGCGCTGTTATTCACGGCATACCAGATATACAATCAGAAAGTAACCAATCGCCACATCGCCTACCTGATATTCGGCTCGCTGCTGTTTTTCATATTGCTGACTCCCATCCAGGAGTTTGTTCCAGGTACAAATCCAGACCCAACCAGTGGAATGCTTATCGTTGGAATTATCAGTTTGATACTGCTGATACTCTGGAAACGTGTAGTACTGAAAAACGAAGGTGCCAAAAACAGTCTTGACCACCCTCAGGCCAGGCAGTAAAATGCCGAATAATAGTCATGTCTGAAAATCTTTCGTCACAGCTTGAAAAATATTTGCCGCCGCCGGTTCTGTCTCTGGTAAAAATCGCCGGACGAGACGCAAGCGAACTAGGACAGAAGCTATTTATAGTCGGCGGTGTAGTTCGCGACCTGTTTCTTGGCCGCCCTAACTTCGACTTCGACCTGGTGGTTGAAGGCGATGCCATCGCACTTGCCAAAAAATTCGCCAGGGACAGCCAGGCTAAACTAACTATTCATGCCCGCTTCGGCACCGCCAGGCTCGACTATCCGGGATTCAGCCTCGATTTAGCCACTGCCCGTAGCGAGACCTATAGCAAGCCTGGAGCTTTGCCCACCGTTAAACCGGGCAGCCTGAAAGACGACCTCATCCGCCGCGACTTTTCCATAAACGCTATGGCGCTGCACCTTAATCCACAGCGGTTCGGCGAGCTAATGGACCTCTATCACGGAAAAAACGACCTGGAGCATCGACTAATCCGCGTACTGCACGATAAAAGCTTTATCGACGACGCCACTCGGATTTTGCGGGCGATACGCTACGAGCAGAGATTGGGCTTCAAGCTGGAGGCCGAGACCGAAAAACTGCTGCGCCGCGACGCATCGATGCTTGATACCATTAGCGGCGACCGCTTGCGGCATGAGCTGGAACTAATTCTTAAAGAAGACCAGCCGGAACGGATGCTAAGGCGGGCGGACGAATTGGGTGTTCTGAAACAACTGCATCCCTCGCTTAAAGGCGACGGCTGGCTGGCCGAAGCTTTCGCCAAAGCACGTCAGTTAGATAGAAAGACTTCGCTTCAAAACCTCTACCTGTGCCTGTTTATACACAATCTTTCTGATGCGCAGAACGAACAGTTCATTTCTCGCCTCAATTTCTCCAAGAATTCGTCCGAAACCATGCACCAGACGCTTCAACTTAAGGCACAACTGCCTAAATTGGAAAAATCGGGAATGAAACCCAGTGCTATTTTCGGATTGCTTCAAGGGTACTCAGCAACTGCGATTCAAGCCAACACCCTGGCATCTAAATCATCGACCGTTAGCCGGCACCTCAATTTGTACTTAAGGAAGTTACGTTATGTAAAGCCAATACTGGCAGGCAACGATTTGATTAAGCTGGGCGTCCCCACGGGGCCAAGGGTCGGCAAAATTTTGACGGCGCTTCAAAAAGCCAGGCTTGATGGTGAAATTCGGAACAGAAAAGATGAAGAGAAGTTGGTCGACGACAGCGTCAGTTAGACCTGTGGCATAACGCTCGAAACGGCGTACGCTTCTAACCCCTCTTGCTTAACTTGACCGCATATCCTCTTAGCTCCCGATTTATCAGGAACACGAGCAAACAGGGCCGGTCCCGAGCCGGTCAAATGGATATCTTTAGCCCCAATTTCTTGAAAACGCCTCCAGTAATCAACCAATCCCGGGAAAGCACCAAAGGCCACCCTATCAAAAACATTGAAAAACATGGTGGAATCTAGAGGCTTCTTCTGAGACCAGCGTCTCATCGCTTCATCCGTGTATTTTCCATCCGTAAAATTACTGCGGCTCAGAAGAGCAAAAAGCCAGCGGGTTTTATCAGGCTCTCGGGGCAAAGGCGGAACCAGCAGAACAAACCAGGCCGGCGGTGAAGTCATAAGCGGCGTTACTTTTTCACCCCTGCCCTCCATCAAGGCGGCGCCGCCATAAATAAAAAAAGGAACATCCGAGCCTAACTTCGCCGCCATCTGGGCTAAATTGGAGGCCTCTAATTTCAGGTCCCATAACTTGTTAAGAGCCAGTAAGGTAGCTGCCGCATCGCTGCTGCCGCCGCCCAGTCCCGCACTCCAGGGAATACGTTTTTCCAGCTTTATCCTGGCACCCTTATGCAAGCCGCTGATTTCCCTCAACAATTCGGCCGCCTTGATTACCAGGTTATCCGACGTCTCAAGGCTGGGCTCGTCACATTCCAGAAAAATGCCATCGGCCAGCTCGAACTCCAGTACATCGCACAGGCTGATTGTCTGGACCAGGCTGCGAATTTCATGGTAGCCGTCATCGCGTTTGCCCAGGACTTCCAGAACAAGATTTATTTTCGCCGGCGCCAGACATCTCAGCATTAGATTATTCTAACCTACTTAGGTAAAAATCCGCCCTGGTTCGACAGGCTCACCACGAGCGGATTTTATTATACGGTAATTATCTACACATAACATTTAAGACGTCGTTGCTCCAGATGAGATTGCCACGTCGTCCTTCCCGCGGGGAAAGACTCCTCGCAATAACAGTCGGAATAATATTAGCTCTTTTTTTGGTATTCCAGGACTTCGTATAGCTTTTGCCATTCATCCAATCTTAATGTTTCTGCTCGACGCTTTGAATCTATACCGGCCTTTGTCAAAATTGGAGCAAGTTCAGCGGGTTTGATGCCCAGGCCGTGAGCCAGTGAATTGTGCAACTGTTTCCTGGGTGAACTGAAGCCGCTCTTCACCACATGGAAAAATCCATCTATATCAGCAACCTTAACAGCAGGCTCCGGTAATATATCAAAACGCAGTATCACCGAATCGACCTTCGGCACAGGATAAAAGCTCCGCGCCGGCACATGCGATATAATTTTTGATTTGCTGTACACCTGAAGGCTGACTGCCAGCAGTGACATATTCCCGGGGCCGGCTACAATAGCCTCGCCCACCTCCTTCTGTACCATCATGACCATTAATGACGGCTTTGGCGAGGTCTCTACAAAGTAACGTAAAACCGGCGATGTAATATAGTAGGGCAGATTAGCCACCACCTTATAATTGTTTTTCCCGCCCAGAAGTTGTGATAACCTGACCTTAAGTATATCTGCGTTGATGACATATAAATTTGATTGCGTCGAGAACCGGCGTTGTAAAAAGGAGGCCAGCCCACCGTCGAGTTCAACGGCGATGACATTACCGGCGCGCCGGGCCAGTTCGCCGGTCAATATACCCAGACCGGGCCCGACTTCAATCACAGTATCTTGAGGGATTAGTTCAGCAGCATCCAGTATGACACTTAAAATGGACTCGTCGACCAGGAAGTGCTGGCCCAGGGTTTTCCTGGCTTTAAGGCCGGACTGGCGGAGCAGGCTTTTTATCTGGGCTGAAAGCGGCGTTGTTTTCTCTGGCACTCTACGCCCTCAAAGCTTGAGCTTGAGAATTCTCTGGGCGTTTTTATATAGGACTTTCTCCATCACTTCCGGTTTATAGCCCGCACCCTCGAATTCCTGAAGCCACCTCTTGGGTGGAATTTCGGGGTAGTCGGAGCCGAACATAAACTTGTCCTGCAGCCTACCGTTTACCTCTCTCTTTATAACTTCCGGGAAATATTTCGGCGCCCAGCCGGAAAGGTCGGCAAAGACATTACCCTTGTGCAGCAAAACTGCTATCTGCTCCTCATGCCAGGGCCAGGCAGGATGAATCATGACAATGGTCAATTCGGGAAAATCTGCCGCCACATCGTCTATATGCGGCACAGGCATGGTGTACTTCAAACGAACGCCGTGACCGCCGGGCATACCGGCTCCGGCGCCCGTAGTCCCTGTGTGAAAAGAGACGGGTATTTTCAGCTCAACGCACTTCTCGTAAAGCTGATAAAACCTGTGGTCGTTGGGAAAGAAAGCCTGAAGTGCCTGTTGAAACTTCAGACCCATCAATCCCAGCTCCTTAACGCACCTTTCCAGTTCTTTTATGGCCGCCTTCCCTTTCCATGGGTCAATCATCGCCCAACCCCCGATAAAAACGTCGGGGAATTTTTTAATTAACCTGGCCACCTCGTCATTGGTGTTGCTGGTATCGAAGCCGCTCACAGATTCCGTGTCCCAGCCTATTATGATGGCCTTTATATCCAGCTCCCTGAAGTCCTGAGCCATCTCATCATCGGTTTTGACTTTGTATTCAACCCCATAATATTTGGAGATATATTCCACCATCTCGGGACCCCAGAGGCGTTTACGGTCGAAGGCTACTGTGCTGGGATGGGCATGAACATCTATAGCTTTCATTTCAAATCTCCTGTTACATCATGGTGTAGCCGCCGCTGACGCTGATGGTCTGTCCTGTTATAAAGCTGGCAGCATCCGAGGCCAGAAAGATAACAGCTTTGGCAATATCTTCGGGCTTTCCCAGCCGGCGCAGCGGATAAGCCTTAGCCGCCTTCTCCTGCGCTTCTGTTGTGAACACTTGAGCCATGGGGCCTTTCCACATGCTCAAATCTCCGGCATAATCTGGATTTTCGGGCACCGTCACCCCAGGGCAGACCACGTTGACGTTAATACCATATCGGCCGACCTCACGCGCCAGCGACTTTGACAAAGCCATAATACCGCCCTTACAGGCAGCGTAGACAGCCTCCCGGTATTCGCCCATCCTGCCGGCGTCAGAGCCAATGCTGATAATTTTGCCGTACTTCCGCTCAATCATGTGGTCCAGGACGGCCCTGGTGCAATTAAGGACGCCCCAGAGATTTATATTTACTTCTTTTCCCCATTCCTCCCTCGGCTTCTCAATAAATAACCGGTCCATGGCCCAGCCAACGTTATTGACAAGAATATCCAGTTTGCCGAATTTGTCGATTGTCCCTTTAACCATGGCCATCACCGAATCGTAGTTGGTGACGTCCGTCTTGATGACCAGAGATTTGCCTCCAAGTGAAGCCGCTTCTTTGGCCACCTTCTGGCCCTGGGCCTCGTCTATATCGGCGATAACGACATTTGCCTTCTCGCCAGCAAAAGCCAGGACGATGGCGCGACCGATATTCGAACCGCCTCCTGTAACAATTGCTGTCTTTCCAGCCAGATTTAAATCCATTCGATGACTACCTTCAGAAAGGGCCGTGCACCGACTGTCGATTTCTGCCTTCCAGCTTACTCCGGTTAGCCGGCTCCGACCAGGTAGCCTTACGGCACCCGGAGAATACTATTTACCGCTGCTTCCTTCCGGACCTGACGGGGTTCATAGTTCTCCGCCGCGCAAGACCCAGCTCTCAACGCCACTTGACCGGGGCAGTCCCGGAACACAGGAACCTCGAACCGGACTTCAACCCCGCTATAGCGGATCTCGGGTACAGGGCACCGCTAGTTCCCCGTCTAGCACGACCCAGCCACATACTACTATGGAGACTCGGACTTTTCAAGAACTACCGCCCGAAGCTTAGCCTACGGATGAGCGGCTCCGGCAAACCGAACTCCGCCATCTTTTTTTGAGTGGCCGGAATATCGTATTCGACGCGATAATGGCTGACCGTCCGAACCTCGGTATCGTAAATGGCGTAGCTGGCCCTGGGGTCGGCGTCCCGGGGCTGCCCTACGCCTCCCGGATTTATAATCATGCGGTTCTCCGACAGCTTGAGCTCGGTTTCTTTAAGCTCCAAATAGACCGCAGTTTCCTCAATAAGTTCGAATATCAACGGTACGTGTGAATGGCCCACCAGGCAGTAAGACGTCTCAAAATAAGCGAAGTTTTCCTGAGCCGCCCTGGAGGATAGCAGATATTCCCATATAGGTTCGCGCGGGCTGCCGTGAGCCAATGTGAAACCGTCTTCCTGGAGTATAAGCGGCAAGTCCACTAAATAATCTTTATTCTCAGCCGTTAGCTGTTCCGCCGTCCATCTGGCAGCTATGGCGGCCACGGGATTGAACTCAGAGGTATCCATCTTGCCGATGGCTGCCCAATCGTGATTACCGGCGATGCATACGTGTTCGAATTCGCGCAAACGTGCGATACACTCATTGGGGTCCGGTCCGTATCCCACCATGTCGCCCAGGCACCATATCTTGTCGAAACCACCCCTGTTGTTAGCGTCGGCAAGCACAGCCTCAAATGCGGCCAGATTACTGTGGATGTCTGCCAGGATGGCAAAACGCATAACACCTAAATATACCATCCAAAAATCGTTTTGTTAAGGTGACATGCCGGGTTTTGTTGTAAAATAGTGTTTAATCGGTGGGAAAATGTTCTACTTCGCCTATGCATCAAACCTCAGCCGGAAACAGATGGCCGAGCGGGCTCCGGATAGCAAGCCAAAGTTCATGGCCACTCTGCCTAATTTCAAGCTTACCTTCACAGCCAGGGCCGGCAAGCAGGGCGGAGTCGCCAGCATTGCACCCTATAGAGGAGAGAAGGTTATCGGTGCTGTCTATGAAATATCGGAAAAGGACCTTAAGCGGCTTGACAGATACGAGGGCTATCCTACCGTCTACGACCGGCGGAAAGTCACCGTTTGGACCGAGACCAACGACCCCATAGAGGCGATAACTTATATAAAGATAGACCAGTCGCGGGGATTGAAACCTTCAGCGGAATACCTGGCGGTTATTCAGCAGGGGTACCGTGACTGGGAGATAGTCTAGGTTAACTTCTGCTGTTCTTTTCTATATCGATCAGTAAATAGCAGATATCGGCGAAGGCCACCAGAAACAGGCCCGCCAGTATTGATGCTATAAGGCTGATAATGGCAATTGCTACCGTGACCGGGCCTGAACTTACAGGCAGGAAATCGGTCAGCGTCCCCGTAGCCCCGAACGCCAGTACTCCCAGGCCGATGGCGAACAGGCTACCGCCAATCATAACAACCCAGCCAATAATCCGGTAAACAGTAGCCACGGCCCTTAGAGCTCCGTATTTTGAGGATGGTGTGATTTCTTTAACCGCCGGTCTGGTAGGCACTACCGGCTGCGTATCTGAGACAGGCTGCTGGCTGACAGTGGGCAACCTGTATCCGCACTTAGTGCAAAATTGCGGTCCGGCGCCTTCTGCGCCGCAAGCAGGGCACTTTACCGTCTGCTGCATTTCTTATTAAAAATCCAGATCAGGCGCCGGAAACGAACGGCAGCTTATACGGGACATTAAAGGCAAGTACCATGACGATAGCAAAAACCGCGTAGATGATGCCGAAAATCAATATGCTCAGTAACAGCAGCCGCCACCACAAACCCCATGCCAGATCCCAGGTCGGCTTCACTTCGAATTGGGGGCGCTGGACGACCGGCTTCGCTGCTTTGGCCGGTACTTGAGGGGCTGGAACAGTCGTCACTTCCTGCGGAGGCGCAGTTAATACTTGCTGAGCTGCGGCAGCCGACGCTGACGGGGCCTGTACGAAAGGTGCCTGATGGACCACGGCCACCAGTCTGGCTCCACAGCTTCCGCAAAACTGTTGCCCCGGGAGGTTCATGAAGCCGCAGTTAGGACACTTGATTTTCTGCTGCTGGCCTTCCATAACGAGCTTGGCCCCACACTTTCCACAGAATTGCTGCCCTGGAGGATTCGCTGTGCCGCAATTAGCGCATCTGACCATCTGCTCCATATCCTGACCTCCTTAGCTATTTGATGGCATTATATAACTTGCATTTAATGCATACAAGGCCATTTAAAAGAAATTTCGTATTTTTTACATAAAAATAGCATAAGAACATATATACGATTGGATACATCGCAGGTTGACCCGACCTAGCCATAGCTTATGATGATATAGGGATGATTTTACATCGTTCTGATATGGTATTAAGTTTCCTGACGATATGTATCGTCTTGACAAATTCGCCATTTGCGCTATCATAATAAGTAGTCATGGGGTTGTCCAGACCTCTGTGACTAGGGTGGTTAGCCGAAGGGCTGCTACTCTGAATATTCAGTTTTATGGTGGAGGAGGCGGGTCTCGAACCCGCATCCAGCGAATTTTAGGTTCGCTGCTTTGCCTGCTAAGCTACTCCCCCACTGTAAAAAAGAGAGGAATGGCGTATCTGCGCCATTCCTCATTTTTTCAATATCTTATCACTCCTTCTATATGTTGCAACAACCCTTTTATCCATAGTTACTCCTATGTACATTTCTATATATGGTCGTATACCATCTTGGAGATCCCAATCCGCATTCTTGCACTTGCGAAATTGATAAGTATCTTTTTCGCCTATATATTCCTTGTCCCAAATTTCAACGTAGTCAATTTTACCCGTTTTACTAATAATCATAGCACGAGTAAATTCCGTTTCTGGAATAGGATATTGTTCCAGAATAATCCTATCAATGCTATAACCAAGAAATTCCTCCAGGGCATTCCACACTTTAGGGATGAAACGGATAGCGTCTCCAACAAACGCAAGGGAATAGACATCACCCTTTGGTATGAGTTTCTCTCTACCCACTTTCTCGGCAGAAAGCTTGCCATCGACCAACCAACGCGAAATAGTTTTTCTGGTGACACCCAGCTCCTTGGCAGCTTGTGTCACAGTGAAGTAAGAATCCTTCAAAGACATTTAATATGTAACCTCTTATATCTTATATGTAACTTTTATGACCCTTATTATAATAACACTGGTGTCAGAATTTGTCAATATCTTTGGAGGTGGTCTCCGTGAAAATTTCCGATTTTTTGTACAGAGAATAAAGCAGCGAGAGATATATATGTTAGGCGTCAGGCCATTTGGCGATAGATCAAATTAAGAAAAATTTAAGTACAACGATATTGTAGTGTTGTTTTTATTCTCAAAGTGGAAGTAGAATCAGTCAAAAAGAGACGGAGGACAAATACATAATGGATATAAATAAGTTAAAGGCTGCCAAATGGGTTGGCTGGTTTTCTCAGCAGAGGTTAAATTGTGATCCCTTGTTGCATAAAATTTCAGAAGCTACTCAAAAAGGAGTATCCAAAAAAGAATATAAAGTCTTTACTGAGGCTATTCAAATATTGTCTACGGTTTTGGGAAATATGCGAGTAGCACCATTAATTGAGGGTATTGACATGACAAAGTTGCGTGAAATTCAATCGCTTTATATACAGGCGATAAGCCTCTATATCCAAGCTTGTGAATTAGGTATAAGGCAAATAAGTGAGTCAAACCCGTCTCTATACTATGAGATAAGGTCTAAAATTTCGCTTGCAGATTCATACTGGCAATCAGCAGGAGCAATAACTACACAGCTTTTTTAAAGTAAGTTTCGCAACAAGCTAATGTTTAGCCGAAACGAAGCCCTATGTTATAATCGCATCTGTGAAGGTTTCCGAACTCGGCGAATTCGGCTTAATTGCACTGCTGGCCGATATCGTCAACAGCACCAGAGACCAGAAAGACAGCTCCTGGCAGGGCTTGCTTGTCGGCATCGGTGACGATGCCGCCGCCTGGAGAGCCAGGGGAGCCGTGCAACTGGCCACCACCGATAGCCTGGTTCAGGGCACGCACTTCGACTTTAATATCGCCACCTGGGAAGAGCTGGGCTGGAAAGCTATTGCCGTGAACCTGAGCGATATAGCGGCTATGGGCGGCATCCCCGAATATGCGCTTATATCACTGGCGCTGCCCGGCGACCTTGACACCGATGATGTCTCCAGCCTGTACCGTGGAATGGGGCAGATAGCCAGCAGGTTCGGAGTGGCTATCGCAGGCGGCAACATCGCTGCCGCGGATAAAACGGTAATTAACGTTACCGTTCTAGGCAGCCTGGAATCGAGCTCCATGCTAACACGCTCAGCGGCTGTACCGGGCGACCAGATTGCCGTTACCGGCTACCTCGGCTCATCGGCCGCCGGACTTAGAATATTGAAACAAGGCCTTAAAGTCGATGCCGAGGCCGCCAGACTTTTACGAGAGGCGCATCTGAGACCGATGCCCAGAATAGATGAGGGGCAGATACTGTTGCACCGCGCAGTTAAGGCTGCCATAGATGTAAGCGACGGCCTGGTTGCCGACCTTACTCATATTTGCCAGGCAAGTAAGGTAGGCGCCCGTATCAATCAGAACTCCCTTCCGATACATCCGGCGCTTAAGAAATATTTCAAGTCAGACTACCTGCAGCTGGCCTTGAGCGGCGGCGAGGACTACGAACTGCTGTTCACCGCCGGCAATCTGATTATGAGCCGGCTCAGGAAAACGATGCCCTGCCCGGTTACCGTCATAGGCGAGATAACTGACGGCACGCCGGAGCAGGTCGATGTAGTTGACGCCGACGGCAAAATTGTCCAGTGGCAAAAAACCGGCTGGGAGCATTTCAAGTCTCGAATATAAAAATGGCAAAGTTAAAATTCACCTCATACAGTCCGGAGCAGACGCAGCAACTGGGAAGAAGGCTGGGTGAACTGACCCATGCCGGGGATGTTTTTCTGCTTACCGGCGAGCTTGGCAGCGGTAAGACCTGTCTGACGCAGGGTATTGCCTGGGGGCTGGGCGTCAAGGAATATGCTTTCAGCCCGTCGTTCGTCCTCATACGGGAATACAACGGCCGGCTGCCGCTGTATCACGTAGATTTCTACCGCCTTGACCGCTTACAGGAAATAGCCGACCTGGGACTGGACGAGTATCTTTACGGGAAAGGCGTTTGCGTTGTCGAATGGGCGGAAAAGGGCATGGAGCTTATGCCAGAAAAGCGCCTGCTCATTAATCTAGGCTATGTATCGGACGATGAACGCTCCATCAATTTTGAACCCAAGGGCCAGCGATATAACAGATTACTGGCATCCCTTAGTTCGGAACTGGACAAATGGAACTAGCCATAGATACGTCAACGGACTATTGCAGTATCGGCTTGTCACAGAAGGGCATCATAACAGCCGAGCTGACCTGGCGTTCTGAGCACAACCACACCGTGGAACTGACAGTGACCATAGACCGACTGTTCCATCAAACCGGCAGCAGCCCTGAATCGCTGGAAGCCGTATTCATAGCCAAAGGGCCGGGCAGCTTTAACGGGCTCCGGGTGGGCATGAGCACCGCCAAAGGATTTGCCTTTACACTCGATATACCGCTGGTCGGTATCGGGACGCTGGAGGTGGAAGCGTATCCATTTGCTTTCACCGGGCTTCCCATCCACCCCATTCACAATGCCGGCCGGGGTGAAATTGCCACCGCAGTTTATCAACTCAAAGACATCTGGCGCTGTCTGGTTCCGGAACACATTACAACAGTTGAAGCCGTATGTCAGAAAATTAAACGAAAAACCATCTTCTGCGGAGAAATCCCGGCGCCCGCCATTGAAGAGCTAAAGAAAAAGCTGGAGAAATATGCCATAATACCTGAGGCTGAAACCAGGTTAAGACACGCCGGCTATCTGGCGACATTGGGCTGGCAACGGTTAATAAAAGGCCAACCCGACCATGCTGCAAGCCTCCAGCCGTTGTACCTGCGCCAGCCGCCTATTACTCTTCGCAAAGTTAAGTAACGTAAAGGAGACCTGAATGGAACGAAGTCTGGTTCTGATAAAACCCGATGCCATGAAACGCGGACTTGCCGGTGTAATTATTGCCCGCCTGGAAAAGCGAGGGCTCAAGATCGTGGCCATGAAAATGCTGCAAATGGATAAGGCTTTAGCCCAGCAGCATTACGCAATACATAAGGATAAACCTTTCTTTAAAGACCTCGTCGAATTTATTACGTCCACGCCTATTATCGCCGCTGTTTTCGAGGGCGACAGGGCCATAGAGGCCATCCGACAGGCCATGGGCGCCACCGACTCGGTCAAGGCTGCGCCCGGCAGTATACGCGGCGACTTCGGGCTGGATATCCAGCAGAACCTGGTCCACGGCTCGGACTCTCCGGAAAACGCCGAAAGAGAGATAAGTCTATTCTTCTCACCGAAAGAGATTTTAGATTAGCTAACTGATAAGTTTGCGTAGGTTTGGTTATTGTATTCTGATGACCGGCGTGGCTTCCTGCCATAAATCATCCAGCCGGTAATAATCGCGCTGTGACGGTGAGAAAATGTGGACTACGACATCGCCCAGGTCCAGTAGAACCCACCCGGAATCGGCGCCGCCCTCAATGTGGAAAGGGACGATATCGTCGCTCTTCAGTTTATCGCGTATCTCCTGCCGGATAGCTTCAATCTGTCGCGGGCTGTCTCCACTGCAGATCACAAAATAGTCGGCAAAGGAGCAAACTTGCTTGGTATCCAGCATGACTATGTTGTCAGCCTGTTTATTCGAAGCCGCCTCCACCGCCAGCCGCGCCACCTCTATTGATTTCAGAGTTCGATTTTCCAAATTAGCTTTGATACCAACATAATTATAGCACAACTACCTGCAGCCTCATAAGCGGTGAAAGCTCTCGTTAAGGTAAGGGAAAATGCCGGATTTTTTCTATATTGGCAGGCTTTTGCTATAATAAGGTGCGTGAATCAGAACATGAAACCTAAGTGGTGGCAGGCTAATCTATTCTATTTTCTGGTTTTTCTGGCTATAATCGCTCTAGCCATCACCTTCCTATTGCCTTCAGCGCAAAAGCCGGACAAAGTCGACTTCTACACGTTCGTCGCCCAGGTCAAGCAAGGTGTAGCTGATACCATCCAGCAGGATGGGACTACCATTATCGGCTTGAAGGGCAGCGAAAAGAAAATCGAATCTAACTTCGTCGGCAGCACCAAGGAGCTAATGGACGCTTTGACTGCGGCCGGCATAACGCTCGGCGAGAACGGCGTCAAGTTCGATGTCAAAGCCACAAGCTTCGACTGGGGCTCGGTGCTTATCAACTTCGTACCTCTGTTCCTGCTGGGCGGCCTGCTGTTTTTCATGTTTCGCTCTGCCAGAGGAGCTAATACGCAGGCGTTCAATTTCGCCAAAAGCCGTGCCCGATTGACCTCAGGCAACAAGCCGACCGTCACCTTCTCCGATGTTGCCGGAGTTGACGAGGCCAAGCAGGAACTGCAGGAGGTCGTCGAATTTCTTAAATCGCCTCAAAAGTTCCTGGCTCTGGGCGCACGTATACCGCGAGGTATTTTACTCGTGGGACCGCCAGGCTGCGGTAAAACGTTAATCGCCAAGGCCGTGGCCGGTGAAGCCGGCGTTCCCTTCTTCTCGATCAGCGGCAGTGAGTTCGTGGAAATGTTCGTCGGCGTGGGTGCTTCACGAGTTAGAGACCTGTTCGACCAGGCCAAGCACAACGCGCCGTGTATCGTCTTCGTCGATGAAATAGACGCCGTCGGCAGGCATCGCGGCGCCGGACTCGGCGGTGGCCATGATGAGCGTGAGCAGACCTTGAACCAGATACTGGTGGAGATGGACGGCTTCGATAGCAGCACCAACGTAATCGTTATTTCAGCCACGAACCGGCCTGATATACTTGACCCTGCCCTGCTGCGGCCCGGCCGCTTCGATCGCCACGTGGTAATCGACCAGCCTGATATAAACGGTCGCAAAGCCATTCTGCAGGTGCATGCCAAGGGTAAACCGCTATCTAAAGACGCCGACCTCGAGGTTCTGGCCAAGCAGACTCCCGGCTTCAGCGGCGCCGATTTAGCTAACCTGCTCAACGAGGGGGCTATACTGGCAGCCAGGCGAAACCTTAAAGAGATAGGTTTGAAAGAGCTTGAAGATTCAATCGACCGGGTCATTGCCGGCCCTGAAAAGAAAGGCCGCATAATAAGCCAGAGAGAAAAGGAAATCATCGCTTACCACGAAACCGGGCACGCACTGGTGGCCAAAATGCTGCCCAATGCCGACCCGGTTCATAAGATATCCGTAGTCGCCCGCGGCATGGTGGGCGGCTGGACCCGATTCCTGCCCACTGAAGAACGACATCTATGGACTCACTCTCAGTTCGACGACAGACTGGCCGTAAGTCTGGCGGGGCGGGCCGCTGAAGAAATCATCTTCGGTGAAGTGACCACCGGAGCCCAAAATGACCTGGAGCAGGCCACCGGGCTGGCCCGAAAGATGGTCACCGAATACGGTATGAGCGATAAGCTGGGACCGCGCACATTCGGCAAACGTGAAGAGCTCATCTTCCTCGGCCGCGAAATCCATGAGCAGCGAAATTACAGTGAAAAGATAGCTGAGGAAATCGACGACGAGGTGAAGGAGCTAATTGAGCACGCCCATGTAACCGCCAGGAATATATTGACGCAGAACAAGGACCGGCTGAAGCTTATCGCTGAACGCCTGATGACCGAGGAGACCATCGAAGAAGCCACCTTTGAAGCGCTGCTCAAGGAACCGCTGCC
>CAYPRI010000009.1:38918-43322 GCA_964413085.1 uncultured Dehalococcoidales bacterium | reverse complement strand
CTCCGGACCACTGGGTGGCCGTTGTCAGACCGGGAAGAATGATATATGAAGTAGGCGGCATAAAAGAGGATATGGCGAAAGAGGCACTTCTTCTGTCTGCTTACAAATTACCTATCGCTACGCGGTTTGTGGCCAAAGTGACGGTCAAGGAAGAGGCATAAAGTTGAAAATCGACGAGATACGTGCTTTAGCCGATGCCGAGTTATTGAAGCGATTGGGTGAAGCACGTCAGGAGCTTATTAATTTGCAGATCAGATTGTCCACCAGGCAGCTGGCCAATCACAGAGAGCTGCCCAGGGTCAAGAAGAGAATCGCCAGAATGGAAACAATTATTAAAGAGAGGGAGCTTGGCATTAGATAGCTTATGAAAGAGAAGCGAAAAACCAGAATCGGCACTGTGGTCAGCGATAAGATGGATAAAACCGTCGTCGTGCTGGTGGGTACTTTGAGGCGTCATAGTCTATATAAAAAGGTTGTCAGGCACACCTCCAGGTTCAAGGTCCATGATGAGGCGAATGCATGTAAAATCGGTGACGTGGTAAAGATTGTCGAGACACGCCCATTGTCTAAAGATAAGCGTTGGCGGGTCGTCGAAGTAATAGGCAGAAAAGAAGTTGTCGAGAAGGAACAAGCCGACATAATTTAAATTGGGTCAGGAATAAAGACAGTGATTCAGCCCTATACCAGACTAAAAGTAGCTGATAATACCGGAGCTCGGCAGATAATGTGCATTAACGTGCCCGGCGGCACGCGGCGTAGATATGCTACTGTCGGAGATATTATAGTTGGCACGGTTAAACGGGCGATACCGGGTGGCGTGGTTAAAAAGAGCGAAGTTGTCCGAGCGGTAGTAGTGCGTGTTGCCAAGCAGCACCATCGTCCGGACGGTTCTTATATTAGATTCGATGACAATGCGGCCGTTATCCTGGATGATAAGAACAATCCCAGAGGCACACGTATTTTCGGTCCGGTCGCCAGAGAGCTGCGCGATAAGAATTTTATGAAGATAATTTCGTTAGCGCCTGAGGTTCTTTAAAATGAAAATTAGAAAAAATGATACGGTTCTGGTCATCGCCGGCAAGAATAGAGGGAAAAAAGGCAAGATAAGAAAGGCTATGCCCAGGGAGGGCAAGGTTATAGTAGAAGGCGTCAACATGATTAAGCGTCATTCCCGGGCCAAAGGTCAGGCCAGGCAGGCCGGCATAATCGAGCTCGAGGCACCGATGGACGTATCCGATGTAATGTTGATTTGCGGCAAATGCAATAAGCCGGCCAGGGTAGGTATTCACACCCTCAGCGACGGCAGAAGAGCCAGAATTTGCCGTGCCTGCGGGGAAATAATCGACTGATTGAAAGGTGCATTTTGGCAGTATCGCGCTTGAAAGAAAAATATAATAAGGAAGTAGTACCGGAACTGATGCGTAAGTTCGGGTACAAGAATGTGATGCAGGTGCCGAGGCTCAGTAAAATCGTGCTGAATATCGGCTTGGGCGAAGCCACACAAAATCCAAAAGCCTTGGAAAGCGCTGAAAAGGACCTGGCGGCTATTTCCGGTCAGCATCCGGTAATCACGCGCGCCAAGAAGTCTATCGCTGCCTTCAAACTCAGGACCGGCATGCCCATCGGTATTATGGTAATACTTCGGGGCGGACGGATGTATGACTTCTTCGATAAACTGGTGAGTGTTGTTTTAGCCAGGATGAGGGATTTTCAGGGAGTGCCACGGGAGTCCTTCGATGGCCAGGGCAACTATACACTGGGAATTAAGGAACAGGTAGTTTTTCCTGAGATTGACTACGACAAGGTGGATAAGGTGCGGGGATTTGAGATAGTTATAGTCACTACTGCAAACAACAATGAGGAAGGCATAAGCTTGCTCGAGTCACTTGGCATGCCTTTTAGAAAGAGTTAGGTTCTCAAAAGATGGCAAAGTTATCTAAGGTTTTGAAATCACAGCGACCGCCGAAGTACAGAGTACAACATAGAAGCCGTTGCAAATTATGTGGCCGACCGCGTGCGTATATACGCAAATTCGGTCTGTGCCGCATATGCTTTCGGCAACTGGCTCTGAAAGGTGAGATCCCGGGGGTTAGAAAATCTAGCTGGTGATTGAATCTGCTGGAGGCATGAATTAATGGTTACCGACCCGATAGCTGATATGTTGACTCGAATTCGAAATGCCATTATGGCGCATCATGACAGCGTGCAGATGCCGGCTTCGAGAATTAAGCTGGCTATCGCCAAAATACTTAAAGATGAGGGATTCATAACAGATTATACCGTTCTTAAGGGCAAGCCTCAGCGAATAATTAAGATATCTTTGAAATATTTAAACGGGCGACCTGCCATTGCCGGTTTAGAAAGAGCCAGCAAGCCGGGGCTTAGATTATATGTCGGCGGCCATGAAATTCCGCGCGTTTACGGCGGACTGGGCATTGCCATTGTGTCCACATCCAAAGGCGTCATGACCGGCCAGGAAGCCTGGAAAAAGAATATTGGCGGTGAATTGCTGTGCTACATCTGGTAAATAAATTTCGGGAGAATAATCGGTGTCTCGAATAGGACTCATGCCCATAGCCGTACCCCGGGACGTTAAGGTAAACATTAAGGGCAACGAGGTAACGGTTGAGGGTAGCAAGGGTAAGCTGGTACGCCATTTTCACCCGGATATTTCTATTGCGCTAAAGGATGGAAATCTAGTAGTGTCCAGGCCATCCGATAATAGAAATCACCGCGCTTTACACGGTTTAACCCGGAGCCTTTTAGCCAATATGGTGGAGGGTGTAACCAAAGGCTTTGAAAAGGTGTTAGAGTTGAGCGGAGTTGGCTATCGGGCACAAAAAGCCGGCAATAAGGTCTCGCTGCAAATCGGGTTTAGCCATCCCGTAGAGTATACGCCGGCACAGGGTATAGAGATAATCGTTGATGGGACGAACCGGATTCGAATTATCGGCATTGACAAGGAGCTTGTCGGCGAGACGGCAGCACAGATAAGAGCCATACGGCCCGTCGACTCATATAAGGGCAAAGGCGTGAAGTACGCTGGTGAAAGACTCAGGCTGAAGCCCGGCAAAGCCGGCAAAGCAGCGCTGAAAGGATAGTGAACATTGGCTGTAAGGACTGATACTAGGGTAGCCAGAAACCGAAGGCACTTACGTGTCAGAGCCAGACTGGTCGGCACGACCGTCAGGCCGCGGCTTTGTGTTTTTCGGAGTTTGAAGAACATTCATGTTCAGGTTATAGACGATTCCACCAGCCACACACTGGTTTCGGCCAGCAGCCTGGAGGCTGATATTAAGTCCAAACTCGCGGGAAAGAAAAAAACGGAAGTTGCCGGAATGGTGGGCGCCCTGATAGCACAGCGCGCGCTGGGGAAAGGCGTCAAACAGGTAGCTTTTGACAGAGGCGGCCGCAAGTATCACGGGCGGATTAAGGCTTTAGCCGAAGCAGCCAGAAAAGCCGGCTTGGATTTTTGAGGTTAGCAAATGAAAGCAATTAACAAACTGGTTCAGGAAAGAACAAGGGTGGATGCTAGCGAGCTGGAGCTAAACGAGAAGCTGGTGTCGCTAAACCGGATAACCAAGGTTGTTAAAGGCGGTAAACGGCTTCGCTTTAGAGCGCTGGTAGTCGTCGGCGACGGTAAGGGACATGTGGGCGTGGGTCTGGGCAAGGCCAAGGAAGTCCCCGAGGCAATCCGCAAAGCCGGTGTTGTAGCCAGGAAAGACCTCTATAAAATAACTATGGCTGGCAGCACTATACCCCATGAAATCGTGGCCAAGTCGGGCGCAGCCAAGGTATTGTTGAAACCGGCGTCGCCCGGCACGGGCGTAATTGCCGGCGGCAGTATTCGAGCTGTGCTGGAAGCCGCGGGTATAAAAGACATACTCAGCAAGTCGCTGGGCAGTTCTAATCCGGTCAATGTTGTCAGAGCCACGCTGCTGGGACTGGCGAGTTTGGAAAATCCCGAGACGGCGGTAGCCAGACGCAAAGCCGAGCTCGAGGTCAAGGAGGCCAGGGCAGATGGCTAAGTTGCGACTGGAATGGATAAAGAGCGATATCGGGTTCTCCGCTGACCAGAAACGCACATTGAAGGCACTTGGCTTTCATCGCTTGCATGAAAAAATAGAGAAGGAAGATTCACCTTCAGTCAGGGGCATGATTACCAAGGTCGGCCATCTGCTCAGGGTGGAAATTATAGACAATGCAGCAACATAACTTGAAGCCTCCTGCAGGCGCCACTCACAAAAGGAAACGTGTTGGGCGCGGCGATGGCAGCGGCCACGGCTCCCAATCTGGGAAAGGCGCCAAGGGGCAGAAGTCGCGCGCCGGAGGTGGGGTTCGTCTTGGGTTTGAGGGCGGACAGCTTCCTTTGATAAAACGTTTGCCCAGGAAACGAGGCTTCGT
>CAYPRI010000009.1:0-38818 GCA_964413085.1 uncultured Dehalococcoidales bacterium | reverse complement strand
TTGAGGGCGGACAGCTTCCTTTGATAAAACGTTTGCCCAGGAAACGAGGCTTCGTCAATATTTTCAAAATAGAATATAGCGTGGTAAACGTGGGAGAACTAAAAGCCTTCTCAGCTAACTCTGAAATTACACCAAAAGAGCTGCTTGATAGCGGTCTTATTAAGTCATTTAAATATCCGGTTAAGATACTCGGCGATGGCAAAATAGACCGCCCCTTAACGGTAAAGGCAAATAAGTTCTCAGCTGCTGCAGAAAAGAAGATTACGGCGGCTGGCGGTAAAGCGGAGGCAATTTAAATGCAGCAAGTGAGCGGAAGACCGCGCCTTATCCAGGCATTGTTCGACGCTTTTTCACTTCCCGACCTCAGGCGCCGCCTGCTTTTTACCATAGGCATGCTGGTTGTCTTCCGTTTCATAGCTCATGTTCCGTTACCCGGCGTTGACGTAGCTGCTTTGCAACAGCTGTTTGAACAGAATCAACTGCTTGGTATGCTCGATTTGTTTAGCGGTGGGGCTATGAGGAACTTCAGTGTAGCCGCTATGGGCGTTTATCCATACATCACCGCTTCAATCGTGATGCAGCTTCTGGTTCCGGTTGTGCCGGCTCTGAGAAATTTATCTATGGAAGGCGAATCGGGCAGAAACAGGATTAACCAGTTCACGCATTGGCTCACCATACCTCTGGCTGCCCTACAGGGCTATGCGCAGCTGGCGCTAATGCGCAGCCAGGGCGCAGTCGTTCAAGCCGCAGCCTTGCAAACGACGGCCATCATAGTATCGCTTACAGCCGGCACCGTCTTTCTGGTCTGGCTGGGCGAATTGATAACCGAACGCGGTATCGGCAACGGCGTGTCCATAATAATCTTCGGCGGAATTGTGGCCGGCTTGCCGCAAATGGTTGGTCAAGCTACCATAGCTAAAAACAATATACCTGGCCTCATTGTCTTCGGCCTAGTCGGGCTGGCCACGGTGGCCTTGATCGTCATATTTACCGAGGGGCATCGCCGCATTCCGGTTCAATACGCCCGGACTGCTTTCCGTGGAGCTCGTATGTATCGCCAGACGGGCGCCACGCATATTCCTCTCCGGGTGAATACGGCAGGAATGATACCGCTTATCTTCGCCCTGTCGCTCATGATTTTCCCCGGAACCATAGCCAGCTATTTTGCAGCTCCCCCAGGAGAACCTCCCAATTTTGCAAATACTATTCAAACCTGGTTCAGTCCGAATGCAGCGCTGCCGATAGGTCTGTTTTACTGGGTTGTTTATTTCTTGATGGTGGTAGCTTTTACTTTCTTCTATACAATGGTTATATTTGAGCAAATGGACTTGGCGCGGACATTACAACGGCAGGGAGGCTTCATACCCGGCGTACGCCCCGGTAAACCCACCACGGATTATCTGAACCACGTTATCAACCGGATAACATGGGGCGGCGCTCTATTTTTGGCGGTGGTGGCAATAATGCCATTTTTGGTTCGGACGGTTACAGATATCGCGGTACTGACATTGTCCAGCACGGGTATTCTTATTGTGGTAGGTGTGGCTTTGGATACCATGAAACAGGTTGAGGCACAGCTGACCATGCGCCGTTACGAAGGATTTTTGAAGTAGGAATAAGTATGTTCTTAGTATTTCTCGGCGCTCCGGGAGCGGGTAAAGGAACTCAGGCGGCAGTCGTTGCCAGCAAACTTGGTGTAGCTCACATAGCTTCGGGCGACCTGTTCCGCCAGGCGTTGGAAAAAGGAACGGAGTTGGGTAAGCTGGCAAAGTCCTATATGGATAAAGGCACTCTTGTGCCGGATGACGTGACCATCCAGCTGATCTCGGAACGGCTTAATGAACCGGACTGCAAGAATGGATGCGTTTTCGATGGCTTTCCCCGGACTATTGAGCAGGCCAAAGCACTTGACAAGATGATGGCCAGTGGGGGCGGTGCCATAGATAAAGCCGTATATATAGAGGTACCGGAAAAAGAACTGTTGAAACGTCTCACCGGACGTTGGATTTGTCGAAACTGCCAGGCGCCTTATCATGAGGTCAATTCACCGCCCAAGGTTAAGGGTGTTTGCGATAAGTGCGGAGGCGAGCTATACCAGCGCTCGGATGATACCGAAGCAACCATAAAAGAGCGACTTAAGGTTTATTTTGCTCAGACTGCTCCTTTGCTCAACTATTACAAAGCGGCGGGCAAACTGGCTTCTATAGACGGCAACCGGGATATTAAGGAAGTATCCCAGAAGATAATGGAATCTCTGGGCCGGGGTTCGGTAAAAGCCAAATGACCGTAATAAAGTCAACCGAAGAAGTGGCTATTATGCGGCAGGCTGGAAAAATCGTAGCAAGCACTTTAAAAAAGTTGGCAGAAGAAATAAAGCCGGGGATTAAGACAAGTCACCTAGATTCCGTGGCGGTAAATGAGCTGAAAAAATACCGAGCCAAAGCTTCCTTCAAGGGTTATCGTGGCTTCCCGGCGTCGTTATGCGTTTCGATTAACAACGAGATTGTCCACGGTATTCCGGGCGAAAGGGAACTGAACGGCGGTGACATAGTCTCACTCGACTTCGGCGCTATCGTTAACGGCTTCCATGGCGATGGAGCCATCACGGTCGGAGTGGGCAAAATCAGCCCCAAAGCTCAGGAACTGATAGCGGTTACGGAAGCCGCACTGATGGTGGGTATTAAGGAGGCACGCAACGGCGCTCATCTGGGAGATGTATCGGTAGCTATTCAGGACTACGTCGAATCAAGGGGTTTTTCCGTCGTCAGAGAGTATTCGGGGCACGGTGTCGGTAGAGACCTGCATGAGGACCCTCTGGTGCCTAACTTCGGCATAGCCGGCGAAGGGCCTGTTTTAAGGAAAGGAATGACTCTGGCAGTGGAACCGATGGTGATCGTTGGAGACTGGCGGACACGGGTGGCCAGTAATAAATGGACAGTGCTGACCGCAGATGGCAGTCTGGCGGCGCACTTCGAACATACCATTGCCATTGGCGAGGATGAAGCGGAGATACTGACTCTATTATAATATACGTGAATATATGTAGAAGTGCAGTATGCCAAAAAAGGAAGCAATAGAGGTTGAAGGAATAGTCATTGAGTCGTTACCTAATGCTACGTTCCGTGTGGAACTGGCAAATGGGCACGAAGTACTGGCCCATATTTCAGGTAAGATGAGGAAACATTATATTAGAATATTACCGGCAGACAAAGTTCTGGTGGAACTTTCACCATACGATTTAAGTCGTGGGAGAATTACGTATCGGTTTAAGTAACTACTTTGACATAAGTAGCAACAAAGTTTATTATTATGAGGTTTTTTGCTTTAAGGTGAATATATGAAAGTAAGGTCTTCAGTTAAACGTCGATGCGATAAATGCAAAATTGTCAGGCGCCGTGGTGTAGTGCGGGTCATTTGTCAGAATCCCAAACACAAGCAGCGCCAGGGATAATGCAGGAGTTATAGCATGGCACGTATAGCCGGTGTAGACATACCAAAAGAAAAAAGAGTAGAAGTCTCTCTGCAGTACATCTACGGCATAGGCACTCACTCGAGCAAACAGATCCTGGCTTCCAGCGGCGTAAATCCCGATACCAGAGTCAAAGACCTGAGCGATGAGGAGGTCAACCGCATACGTGAGGTTATCGACAAGGGGTACAAAGTAGAAGGTACACTTCGTAAAGAAGTTAATTTTAATATAAAACGACTTATTGAAATCGGTAGTTATCGCGGTCAGAGGCATCGTCGCGGATTGCCGGTGCGGGGGCAGAGGACGAGGACCAATGCCCGGACCAAGCGCGGGCTTCGCAAGACAGTAGCCGGCCGCGGACAAAAACGCGGAGCGACTAAGAAATAAAGGAGTGATGACCTTATGCCTAAGAAAAAAACCAGTGTAAAAAGGCGTGAGCGAAAACAGGTAGCCGAAGGCAAGGCTTTCATCCAGTCTTCTTTCAATAATACAATCATCACTCTCACCGACCAAAAAGGTGCGGTCATTGCCTGGGGTAGTTCGGGCACCGCAGGTTTCAAAGGCTCTCGAAAAGGTACCCCATACGCAGCACAATTGGCTGCACAGGGGGCAGCTCAGAAGGCCAAGGACCTCGGATTGCGTCAGGTAGAGGTATTTGTCAGAGGTCCTGGCAGCGGGCGCGAGGCCGCCATCAGGGCTATCCAGGCATCGGGTATTATGGTTACCGGAATTAAGGATGTAACCCCCGTCCCGCACAACGGCTGTCGTCCTCGGAAGAGAAGGCGAGTTTAAATAATGGCACGTTATATCGACGCTAAATGCCGTATATGCCGCCGGGCCGGCGACAAGCTGATGCTAAAGGGCGACAGGTGTTTTACGTCCAAGTGCGCTTTTGAGCGCCGGGATGTACCGCCTGGTTATACTGGCAAAAGCAAGCGGCGGTCTAAGAAGTCCGACCGTGGCGTCCAATTGCAGGAAAAACAAAAGGCGCGTTACACCTACGGGCTCTTAGAACGGCAATTTCGCAAATTCTTTGAGGAAGCGGAAAGGATTCCGGGCATTACCGGTGAAAATCTTCTCATCCTGCTGGAACGACGGCTGGATAATGTGGTTTTCAGGTTTGGCTTTGCCAACTCGCGCGCTCAGGCCAGACAACTTGTTCGGCACGGTCACCTTCTTTTAAATGGCCGGAAGACAGATATACCTTCATGCCTGGTGAAACCCGGTGACACGATTTCCTGGCGAGAGGCCAGCACCAAGTCGGAGTATTATAAAACACTGGTCCAGGAAATCGAGGGCAGGACAATTCCCGGCTGGCTATCGTTAGATAAACAGAAAATGGCCGGTCAGATTGCCAATCTGCCCACATCCGAGGATATTGAAGTAAAGTTCGATGAAAAAGCTATCGTTGAGTACTACTCACGTTAAGGAGGCTTTTTGGCTGGATTAGCATTACCTAAGGTTGAATGTGTTGAGAGCACCGAAACATACGGACGTTTCGTGGCTGAGCCCGTAGAAAGAGGCTTTGGGGTCACCCTGGGAAATGCGCTGCGCCGTGTGCTTCTCAGCTCACTGCCAGGTGCCGCCGTTACGTGGGCCATGATCGAGGGTGTCCAGCATGAGTTCTCAACAATCCCGCATGTCAAAGAAGACACCATCGATTTTCTCCTTAACGTTAAAGCACTACGGCTACGTCATCTAGCGCAGCGTTCAGGAAAGTTAAGGCTAGAGGCTTTAGGAGAAGGGCAGATTAAGGCCGGTGATATTCAACCGTCGGCAGATTTCGAAATTGTTAATCCCGATCTTTATCTGGCCACCCTCGACTCGCCCGACGCCAGGCTGGATGTAGAGTTTAACGTCGAGATCGGCAGGGGATACGTACCGGCCAGTTCCAGCGACAGCCTGCCAATCGGAGCTATTCCGATAGATGCTATTTTCACGCCTGTTCGAAAAGTAAATTATTCGATTGAGACCAGCAGCCTTAGAGAAGGCAGCATTCAGGAGAAACTTATGCTGGAGGTCTGGACCGACCGTACCATATCTCCGCTGGAGGCGGTTAGTCAGAGTGCGTCTATACTTATGGAGCAGTTCGGCTGCTTCCGTGAGCTTGCCAAAGCCATCACACAAGAGGGAGCTGAAATAGCCTGGCAGAGGCTGATTCCACCGGAGCAGTATCTTATGCCTTTGGACCAGCTGAATTTATCCACTCATACTTATAACAGCTTAAGAAGGGGCGGAGTTACCACACTAGGCCAGATTCTAGAAAAGGGGCTGGACGGATTGTGTGCCCTGGCTGGCTTCGGCGCCAAGTCCAAAGAAGAAGTGGAGGCGGCTCTAAAACGTCTCGATCTGCCTTTCCTCCCGGAGGCTAAAGACAAGAAAGAGAAGAAAAAGGCGTCGAATGCTGCTGCCAAAGTAGAAGAAACCGAAGAATCTGAAGGGAAGGCCGAAGATTGAGACATCGCGTAGCTGGACGAAAACTTAGCCGGCCGACCGCTCAACGCTGGGCGCTTTACCGGAACCTCGTGGCTGATTTGGTTAAACACGATAAAATCGTCACCACCGAGGCCAAAGCAAAAGAGATACGCGGTCTTGCCGAGAAAATGATTACACTGGGCAAGGAAGGCAGCCTGGCCTCCCGAAGGCGGGCGCTGTCTTTCATTACCGATACCAAAGTGGTGGATAAGATATTTGCCGAGCTGGCACCGAGATACGCCGAGCGTGCCGGAGGTTATACCAGGATAACCAAGATGGGGCGACGGGTAGGTGACGGTGCCAGGTTAGCCCAAATTCAGATGGTAGAATAACAATAAACCGTCTTGGTTGAGCTCTTTAACATCGTAAACAAAATAGTACTGGCAGTGGAGTATGATGGCAGGAATTATTACGGCTTTCAGTGGCAGGCCAAGTTACCGACGATTCAGTCTGAACTGGAAGCGGCCATCAAGAAAGTTACCGGCGAGAGCATTCGAGTAATGGCCGCCAGCAGGACAGATACCGGTGTACACGCCACAGGCCAGGTAGTCAGTTTCCGGACTAAATCCCGTTTAACGCCAGGGGTTTTTGTCAGGGCTCTGAACTACTACCTGCCCAGGGACATCGCCGTAAAGGGAGCCTGTAAGGTGAGTGTGGATTTCAATGTCCGACGTGATGCCGTGAGCCGGGAGTACGAGTACTATATTTTGAATAGTGAAAGCCGGTCTCCGATGTTGGAAGGCTTCGCTTACTTTGTACCGATAAATTTAAATATGACAATCATGAATAAGGCATGTAAATATCTTGAAGGCGAACGTGACTTCGCTAGCTTCGCCGCGGCAATGGGCAAGCTTAAAAGCACGGTGCGTACCGTCTATGAAGCCAAGGTGACCAGAAAGTGTGACCTGGTCACTTACAGCATGACAGCGAATTCATTTCTGCCCCATCAGGTCCGTAACACTATCGGCTTACTGATAAGAGTTGGTTCGGGTAAGGTTGGGGTTGATGAATTTCGTAAAATTGTGGAGGCGAAGGTGACGGGACTGGCCGGGCCGACGGCGCCGCCCTACGGCCTTTGCCTGATAAAAGTTAATTATCCAAACAGTTTGGAGTTGGCAATATGAAGACCTATGCGACCAAAGCCAAAGATGTCGAGCGACAGTGGCATGTCATCGATGCCTCGGGGCAAACACTGGGCAAGCTGGCCACACGGGTAGCCACGCTGCTCATGGGTAAACATAAGCCGAGTTACGCGCCCTATCTCGATGTCGGCGATTTTGTCGTCGTGCTCAATGCAACCAAGGTTAAAGTTACCGGGAAGAAACCGAAGCAAAAAACTTACTACCGGCACTCGGGATATCCTGGGGGCATTAAGGGTGAGACTTACGAAGAGTTGATGACAAGCCACCCTACCCGCATTATTGAGCATGCGGTTAAGGGCATGTTGCCGCATAATCGATTGGGCAATGCTATGTTTAAGAAGCTCAAGGTGTATACCGGCGACAGCCACCCACATCAAGCCCAGGTGGCTGGCGCCAAAGCGACTGCAAAGGGGAGTTGACCGTGACCACTCAAACGTACGACCATGCAATAGGAAAACGCAAGTGCGCCATAGCGCAGGTGAAGTTGTTCTCCGGTAAGGGGGACATGATCGTCAATGGCAAACCATACCAGGAATATTTCCCCAGGCTCGAGCATCGTCGCCACCTCGAGCAGCCTTTCAAGGCGACGGATACAGTTGGCAAGTACAGAGTTGAGGTCAAAGTTACGGGCGGCGGCGTCACCAGTCAGTCAGAGGCCATCAGACACGGCATCGCGCGGGCTCTGGTAGCGAGCAACGAACAGTTCAAGTCATTGCTGCGTCAGGAAGGCTTGCTGACCCGCGACGCTCGCATCAAAGAGCGCAAGAAGTACGGTCTCAAGCGTGCCCGCAAAGCACCGCAGTATACCAAGCGATAAGTTAATAACGCGACACTGCAAACCGCTCAAGTTATTTATTTTCTTTTATCAATTCAGACCGAATAGATTGAAGTTTGGCCACGGGCAGCTTTATAATTCAGTTAGTTAGAGGCTTTTTGGACCTGCTTGACTGATGCTGCCTCGCCTGCGATAATTCAGCGAGAAATGAAATGGCGAAAACTACTGTAAGTCGAAGACGCTCGACGGTTGTCGCACCTAAAGAACCAGCCGTAAAAAAAGAGATCGTTGTTAGCGGCAACGTCTGTGCTCCAGAAAAGCCCAATGGAAGCGAGACCTACCAGAAGGGTTGGTTCTGCGCGGCCGTCTGTGCCGACGGCAGTCTGTTCACCGACGAAGCCGATTCGCCGGCTGGAATTCTTGAGATACTGACCAATGCCATAATTGCCTGGGTCGATTTCCGCACCAGCGATTTTGAAAAAGAAGGTTGCATCGGCGGCACGCTTCTCGGTTTCAGCGACCAGCTCATTTCGTCACTTAGCGGTGACTCCCGGTTGTTATATGAAGACCTTGATACCGAAATGGGGCTCAAGCTGCCGTCTATTCAGATACGACTGCATGAACATCCTGACGTTCATTCACACACCACGCTGCTCCTTCTGAGAAAAAATCTTATACTGACCATTCATCCGCTGGATGTCGACCGCAGGTTCAGTCGCCTCCGCCGTTATTCGAGTAAGGTGCTACGGAAGATACCCATAGATGCCTCACCTGAGGATAAGCTTACCACACTGCTCATCCGTATCATCGACCAGAACAACGACCGTAACTTCGAGCACCTGCGGCAAATCGAGGAACACGGCGACGAACTGAACAAGCGGCTCATGAATCCCGAGACGCCGCGCAATATACTCGGGCCTGAGATTTACGGCATGAAACATGCGCTCATTACCTACCTTAATGCACTGTGGGAGACGGTTGATGTCCTCCATGACGTGCGTTACGGGGATGCGGAAATCATATCCGATGATACACATATACTGGAGCAGGTGGGACTGCTGACTGAAGACGTTAAGCAGCAAATAGGCCTGGCTGAGCATTTATCCGAGGTGCTGGCTTCGGGACTGGAAGTGTTGCAGTCGATTTATAATAACCAGCTGCAGGTTCTTAACAACCGGATGGCCATGATTATGACCTGGTTGACTATACTGGGCACCGCCGTGCTCGTGCCCAACACACTGGCCACCATCTTCGGCAACACCGCTTTCGCCATGACGCCCGACGATAGAGGCTGGTATGTAGCTCTCCTTATTGTATCCACTATTCTGGCCACTGGTCTTGCCTTCTGGTGGGCAAGGCGGTCAGGCTGGTTACCCAAGAAGATGGACTAAAATTTTCCGCGGCTGAATAGAGGCTGACCATATCGCTGCTCAGCATCGCCTGAATTGATTTCATCATATTTGTCGGTTTACCTAATGCTAGCTTATCCGTCAATTCAAAGTACTCCAGGCACGTAGTGCAGGCCAGTAACTCTACACCCTGCTCCTCAAGCCGTTTCAAGCGTTCTAGGACCGGCGAGCCTTCACACACAAGGCGGACGCCCGTGTTCCAGAATATTATGCTTCCCGGTTTATCTTCATTTTCACCGAGCAGCCGGAAAAAATTGGACATGAGCATGGAGCCGAGTTGCTCGTCTCCCCTGCCCAACCCTTCCGATTGAATAAGAAAAACTTTATTAGTCATTTCATCTCCTGATAATTGATAAATAAAAAAGCGATGGTCGAGAAACTCCGCACCATCGCTTCAGGAGGCATACCAAAAAATGCTCTAAACAGCCATGAGCCTCCTGTCGTTATGGAAACGGAGGTTGTGTAAGCAAATGATTGATGCAAGACTTGCACCCAGCCATCTGGCTCAAACTCAGGTGAAATGCTGGACTTCAGTCATTGCTCACCTCCTTTCCTGGCTCAGTCGTTTCTTGAGGTAGTCGATGGCTTTGACCGGCATGGGATCGGTCTCGTTTAAAATAGCTAGGTAGTAGCTGACCCAGTCACCGAGAAAGATAAGGCCCATCATCTGGCTCAATTCACCTTTAGCCGAGTTATCGACTATTTCATATTTTATGTTGCTCTGCTTTAGCAGCTCGCCGGTGACCTCGTAGCGGAGTAGTATGCGCGGATGAAGAGACGGTGAGCGCAGCATGACCACGTATATGCCGGATGCCAGCTCTCTGGGGAACTGGTAGCCGACGACGGCATTGTGGTTAAGCTCCGAGAATAGCTCGTAAAAAGCCCATGATTTGCCGTTCTCGTTAATCTGCGTCTTCCAGCGATGTGCCACTTCGGATAAAGTGCCGGCACCGTAAATCACGGCCAACTTACCGTGCCATTTAGCCGCCAGCTGCTTGGCCCGGTTTGACCTGGCTGGGGCGGTCTCCTCCAGTTCCGCCAGAAGTTTCTCCAGCTCTTTTATCATGGACTCGACTTCAGCCGTTTTATCTGGCACGAGGCCAAGATTCTGCATAAGGGCTATCAGCGACATGAAGCCGTAGCCCAGTGCCGCCCGCGGCTGGCCCTTATAATCAATAATAAACACCGGCACGCCGGCGTGCTCCGCCATAGTTTTCAGCTCACCGCCCGTGGTAGCAGCCAGCTTTTTACAGTTTGTTTTAAGCGCCTGGGAGAAGGCGGACAACGTTTCTTCCGTGTTTCCCGAATAGCTGGCGGCGATAACCAGCGTTTTATCATCGATGAAGGGCGGCAAGTCGTATTCGCGGCTGACGAAGATAAGCGGTTTCTTTTGCGAAGAAAACAGGCTCCGGACTAAATCGCCGCCAATGGCCGAACCGCCCATCCCCAGTACCACCACCTTATCGACTTTGGCGTAATCTTTGGGCAGCGGGAATTTCTTGGACTTGTCCCAGGCGATCCGGCACTGTTGAGGCAGTCCGTTCAGGTGCCCCCGCATGTTTTCCGGCTCCAGCTTTTTATATATTTTAACGTCGTCTAAATCGACCATGTCTTAAAGCCCCAACAACTTTTTACCGTCACCAAGCAGCTTCTGCACCTGCTTCATCGTGCTGCTTTCAGCATAAATGCGAATGAGAGGCTCTGTGCCGGAGAAGCGGATAAGCAGCCAGGAATCGTCGGGCAAAATGTAGCGGAAGCCGTCTCTGGTGTCCACTTTGGCCACTTCTTTACCGCCCAGAGACTTGACCTGGCTACTGACCAGCTTATCTGTATATTTCTGTCGCTGGTCGGCGGCAAAGTGGACATCTATCCGGTCATAATAATGCGGTCCGACCTTGCTGAATAGATAATCCAGCAGTCGCGATGGCGTTTTGCCCGTCTTTATCATAAAGTCTAAAAAATACAACCCGGCGAGTATGCCGTCGCGCTCGGGAACGTGGCCGCGGAAACCGTAGCCGCCGCTCTCTTCACCGCCTACAAGCGCCTTCTTCTCTATCATAATCGGAGCCACGTACTTAAAACCGACCGGCGTTTCATAAACGGGCACATCGAAAAGTTTACCCAGCTTGTCGATCATCATGGTATCGCTCAATGTTTTTACAATGGCGCCTCTTTCGCCGCGGACTTCCAGAAAATAAAGCACCAGCAGTGCGAAGACCTGCAGCTGGTTTACGAAATTGCCCTTTTCATCGACGATGCCGATGCGGTCGGCGTCGCCGTCGTTGGCTATGCCCACGCTGGCCTTTTGCCGTTTAACTGATTCAGAAAGATTTTTCAGGTTTACAGCGATGGGTTCAGGATGTATTCCGGGGAAGCTTGGATTTCGCTCATTGTTAATTGGCAAGATTTCTATTTTGCCGCCTTTGAGTAACTCCGTGAAATAGCCGATGCCCGCGCCGTACATGGAGTCGACGATAACCTTCAGATTACTTCGGCGGATGGCTTCCAGGTCGATAAGTTTCTTCAGCTGCTTAAAATATGCCGGGCCGGGGTCCAAATATTTTATCAGCTTGCTCTTAAGCCCTTCGGCCAGTTGCATTCGTTTTATCTTGCCTGAGACGAGCGCTTCGTTGGCGTTCTTTTCTATTTCGGCGGCCACATCGGTTGGTGCGGAGGCTCCCAGGTCGTCCTTAAATTTAAAGCCGTTCCACCGCGCCGGATTGTGGCTGGCGGTAATGATGATGCCGCCGGAGGATTTGGTAACCGTAACGGTAAAGCTGATCACCGGCGTCGGCGCTGCCTTGGAGCACAGAATGACTTTTATATCGTTGGCAGCGATGATTTCAGCGGCAGCGGCGGCGAAATCTTCAGAAGCAAAACGCATGTCGTAGCCGATGACCAGACTGCGTCTGCTAAGCCCGGCCTTCTTTAAATAATCGGCCACGCCCTGGGCGCAGGCGCGGACATTATCGAAGGTAAAGTCCTCGGCGATGACCGCCCGCCAGCCGTCCGTGCCGAACCGGATGATTCTCTCCATCTGGCTTAGAGCCCTACCTCGGCCTTCAGTATTGCCGCTTTGTCCGTCCTCTCCCACGGTAGCTCCAGGTCCTCCCTGCCGAAGTGACCGTAAGAGGCGACCTGCCTATAAATGGGACGGCGCAGGTCGAGGTACCTGATAATGGCTTCGGGTCGAAAATCGAAATGTTCCTTAATCAGTTTATTTATGGTGTCATCCGGAACCTTGCTGGTGCCGAAGGTCTCGCAGGAGATTGACAATGGATGTGCCACACCGATGGCGTATGCCACCTGTACTTCTATCCGGTCGGCGATGCCTGCAGCCACCAGATTCTTGGCAACATATCGTGCCATGTAGCTGGCTGAGCGGTCGACCTTTGTCGGGTCTTTACCTGAAAATGCGCCGCCACCGTGACGGGCATAGCCGCCGTAGGTATCCACAAGTATTTTACGTCCAGTGAAACCTGTGTCCGATACCGGCCCGCCGATAACGAAACGTCCGGCGCCGTTGATGTAGTATTTCGTATTTTTATCCAGCAGTTTAGCCGGTATGACCGGTTTAATAACTTTATCGATTACATCTTTCCTGATGGTGGCGTTGTCAACGTTGTCGTTGTGCTGAGCGCCGATAACCACCGAATCGATTCTCCTGGGCAGGCCGCGACAGTATTCCACGGTCACCTGCGATTTGCCGTCGGGCCGGAGGTAAGGCAAAACCTTTTCCTTCCTGACCCGGGCCAGTTGGCGGCACAGCCTGTTAGCCAGAGAAATCGGCAGCGGCATAAGCTCAGGTGTCTCGTTGCAGGCAAAGCCGAACATCATGCCCTGGTCGCCGGCGCCTGTTTTGTCCAGTTCGTCGATATCCTTTTTCTTATCTCTGACTTCCAGCGCCTGGCTTACGCCGGCGGAAATATCAGCTGACTGCTGTTTTATGGAGACCATCGTACCGCAGCTCTTATAGTCGAAGCCGTATTCCGGCCTTATATATCCGGCATCGCGGACGACCTGGCGCACGATGTCGGGTATCTCTATATAACAGCCGGTAGTAATTTCGCCCAGTACGATTACCAGCCCGACAGTCACGGCCACTTCGCAGGCCACTCGGCCGAAGGGGTCCTGCACCATTATGGCATCGAGCACGGCATCTGAAATCTGGTCGCAGAGCTTGTCCGGATGGCCTTCAGTTACCGATTCCGAGGCGAAATAATAACAGGTTTGTTCATTAAAGCTGTTCGACATCGTTTCTCCTTGTTTAACTATTCAGTTTTTACTATCTTCTAATTTCTCCAGACATTTCCATACTTGAGCGAAAAAACAGTTCCCGCTCGAAAACCAAGAATAAATGATAATGTCTCTTTTTGATCCTTGCCATATATACAATGGGAGAAAATGCTCCAGGCATTCTCAATCGGTTTAGGTAATTTCCCAGGAGTATTTCTCATTAAATCATATATTGTTTCAGATAATCTTTTTAATTCGCTAAATGTTAGTTGGATTTCATTCATTTCAGTGGCAAGTTTGCGCTTATTCTCATCATCAATTTTTGGTGAGTAAATCAGTTGCATAATATTTGTTCTTCTGTCATCAAGCTCATTTATTATTTTTCGAAATGTTTCAGTGAATTTTTGTGAATTAAACGTTGGGCTAGCCTCCCAAAGTTTTTGTAAGGCATCCACTGCTTCCATGCCTGAGCTCATATTGTATTGCGCCATCATGTCCTCCTTAGGTTCCCTCTTCCCAGCTGGCCAGGTATTTCTTCTGCTCCCTGGTTAGCGTATCGATTGAAATATTCATGGCCTTAAGCTTCAGCCGGCCAATCTCATTATCGATCTCTTCAGGTACAGGGTAGACGTTCGGCTTAAGCTTACCCTTGTTCTTTACCAGATGTTCCAGGCAGAGCGCCTGGTCGGCAAAGCTCATGTCCATGACACTGGCAGGATGGCCCTCAGCAGCCGCCAGGTTTATCAGCCTGCCCTCGCCCAGCAAAAACAGGCGCCGTTTGTCGGCCAGCGTATACTCGTCGACAAATGCACGTATCTGCCTTCTAGATTTGGCCAGTTTTTCCAGTGCCGGTATGTTTATCTCGACGTTGAAATGGCCGCTGTTGGCCAGTATAGCGCCGTCCTTCATTTTGGCGAAATGCGCCTTATCGATAACGTTAATGTCGCCGGTGAGGGTGATAAAGATATCACCTATCCTGGCGGCTTCGGTTAATGGCATGACTTTGTAGCCGTCCATTGCCGCTTCAAGTGCGGCGATGGGGTCGACCTCGACTACGATTACCACTGCACCCAATCCCTGTGCACGTCTGGCGACACCCCGACCGCACCAGCCGTAGCCGCAAATAACCACATTCTTACCCGCCCAGAGCACGTTGGTAGCCCGGGTGATGCCGTCGATAGTGCTCTGGCCGGTGCCGTACCTGTTGTCGAAGAAGTGCTTGGTCTTGGCGTCGTTTACGGCAATTATGGGATACTTCAGCTTACCGTCCCTGGCCATGTTTTTCAGTCGGATGACCCCCGTGGTGGTCTCCTCGGTGCCGCCGATTATGTCGGCCAGCAGCTTCGTCTTTTCCCGGTGTGCTGTGCTGACCAGGTCGGCGCCATCGTCCACCGTCAGCTGCGGCCTGTGCTCCAGCGCTGAAATTATGTGTTTATAGTAAGTCTGGTTGTCCTCGCCCTTGATGGCGAAGGTGGGGAATCCGAATTCGACCAGCGCTGCTGCCACGTCATCCTGCGTACTCAATGGATTGGAGGCGCACAGTACCAGGTCGGCGCCGGCCTCTTTAAGTGCTAGGGCCAGGTTGCCCGTTTCCGTGGTGATATGGAGGCAGGCGGACATACGCACGCTCTTTAGTGGCTTCTCTTTGGCAAACCTTTGCCTGATTAGCTTGATGACCGGCATCTCGCGGCCGGCCCACTCGATGCGCAGCCTGCCCTGTTCCGCCAGCGACTTGTCCTTGATGTGATAATCCATTTTGTATCCTTTCCCCTCCCTCTAACTCCCTCCCGCCGGGGTAGGGAGGAATTATTTTAAAATTCCCTGCGTCTCGAATAGGAGAGGAGCTCTTTTCAACTCCTTCTCCCTCGATGGGAGAGGGTCAGGGTGAGGGTGATAAAACGGCAGACATAAACGTCTTACCTATGGCTAAATAATTATCCGTAAATCCTTTCTGAAACCGCCTTAACAATATCACTCATTGGCTGCGCTGTGTCAAGTACGATATGGTCGCGGTCGGGGAATTCGTTTATTTCATCGAAGGTAGCTTTCTGGTGCAGGTACACTTCCCAGCGCCCGTCTGAGACGGAACCTTCCCTGAGCCTTTGTTCCAGATACTTCTTGACCATCTTCTCATCCAGCCGGCATTCTAGTACGGCGAAGTCTGCATTCACTTCATCGGCCAGTTTTTTCGCCTGCAACCTGCCCTGCCTTTGCATAAAGGTGGCGTCAAGTAACACGGACTGCCCCCTGGACAAAAGCCGCCTTGCCTCAGCGTACATCTCGTCATAGGTTTTCTGCGAGAATTCCCGGGAGTAGATGCCCACGTTTACCGGCTCCAGGCGGCGCTCCGTCAGCGGAATACCGGCCAGCTTTTTTCTGACGACGTCCGCCGTGATAACGGTTAGACCCAGGCTTCGGCTCAAAGCCTGGGCTACGGTTGTCTTGCCGGTGCCCGTAAGGCCGGCCATGATGACCAGGATCGGTTTTTCTCTGGTATATCGATTGGCCAGGTCGAAATAACCTTGTGCCATGGCCATTACGTTTTCTTTATCGGTCATGAGTGGGTCGTCGAACATAAAGCTGGATACCTTGCCCCTGACATAAGCGCGGTAACACTTATAAAAATTCAGTAGTTTAATCAGCTCTTCATCCCCGCTCAGTTTAACGTAGGCGCTGACGAAAGCCTGCGATAGGTCGGCGCGCGCGAAGCGGTCCAGGTCCATGGCCAGGAAAGCCACTTCTGAGGCAACATCGCCGTACCGGAACCTGTCGTTGAATTCAATGCAGTCGTAGATACAAATTCCATTGCTGATGCAAACATGGGCGGCGTGGAGGTCGCCGTGGCAGTCCCTTATCCTACCGTCTTTAATTCGCTTATTAAGCAGTGATTTGTTGGCCTTGAGAAAGTTGTCCGAGTAGGCTTTGATTTGCTGATATTTGCGGGCGGGTATGATTATGTCCTGATACTTCTCAGTCTGGTTAAAATTCTCATCGGTGTTTATCTTTATGGCCGCCGGTTTTCCGTAGGCGCTGATTTCAGCGCTGGTGGCCGCCTTATTGTGAAATGCGGCCAGCTTTTCCGCCACCGGGCTTATCATCTCTTCAGTCACCAGGTCTTGAGGCAACAGCTTGTCCATCATCCGGTCGGCGGGCAGCTGCTTCATTTTGACGGCATATTCGATTGCCTCTCCCTTGCCGCCGAGATATATCCGGCCGCCGCGGCTGACGATGGGCACGACTTCTAAATAGACATCGGGGCAAAGGCGGCGGTTAAGCTCGATTTCCTGCCGGCAGAAGAATCGGCGCTTCTCCAGCGTGGTGTAGTCCAGATAGCCCAAATCAACCGGCTTCTTTACTTTATAAACATAGTCGCCGGTGAGGAAAAGGAAGGACATCTGTGTCTGCACCAGTTCCACCTTTTGTGGATGGTGCGGATAGGTTTCAGGCTTAAGTAATGCATCAACCAGAGCCGGCGGCTTTGACATTGGTTCTCCAGCCTCAGGATTCCAGGCTGAACAGCGGCCGGGCTTCATCGCCCGCGGAATACTTGTCGCCGGGGAAAACAGCATGCGCCATCTTCACCTTTTCCCCCATTATATCCATTGTCACCTTGTTGGGGTCGATGCCCGTCAGGTTGCCCATTATCCACGGCCCTTCGTCGAGCTCGGCAATAACGATAACGTATGGGCATTCGCTTTCACGCCCCTCCGGCGGTACGAAGACGCTGGTGAAGGTCTGTATTTTCCCCTTGCCGGATAGCTCCACCACTTCGAGGTCGGTGCTGGCGCACTGGCTGCAGGCAATTCGGGGAGGTACAGTAACGGCGCTGCACTGTTTGCACTTCAGCCCCAGCAGCTTGTTCTGCTTCAGGGCTTCGTTATACTGTTTGAAACTCAGTTTATGTTCCATTTAAATCCTCCTTGTGAATCAGGCGATGCCCTACCACCCTTTCTTCAGTATGACGTTGCACAGTGTGCCGCCGTCGCCGCCCAACGTATCGGTCATGCCGACCCTGGCTCCTTCCACCTGGCGTTCGCCGCATTCGCCTCTGAGCTGCCTGACGATTTCATAAACCTGAGCCGTTCCGGTGGCGCCGATGGGATGCCCTTTGGCCTTGAGGCCGCCTGATAGATTAATGGGCAGCTTACCGCCGATTTTCGTGTCGCCTTTTTCCACTGCTTCGCCCGCTCTGCCGTTTTCGAAAAAGCCGAGACCTTCCAGAGCGATAAGCGTAGCTATGCTGAAGCAGTCGTGAAGCTCGACGACGTCTATGTCTTTGGGACCCAGTCCGGCCATCTTGTATGACTGCTCGGCTGCCAGCTCCCTCGACCTGAGCCGCGGCAGATATTCCTTCTGGCTAAGCAGGTTGCCGGCCGAAGCCTGGCCCACTCCCGCCACAAAGACCGGCTTGTTCGTCAGCTTTTTAGCTTTGTCTTCTGAAGCCAGTACCACCGCCGAGCCGCCGTCAGAGAAAGGGCAGCAGTCGTAGAGCTGCAGCGGCTGGCAGACCATAAAGCTGTTCAGTACGTCGTCGACGGTTATCTCTTTCTGGAACTGGGCTTTGGGATTGCGGGCGCCGTAGTAGTGAGAATTTACGGTTACCTGCGCCATCTGTTTCTTCAGCCTCTCCAGCGGTACGTTATATTTCTTAGAGTAGAGATGTGCCAGCAAAGCGAAAACTCCCGGGAAGGTGATTCCGGCGGGATACTCGTAGCGGCTGTCGCTGGCCATGGCGAAGGTCCTGGTGGCCAGAGGCGTGCCCATCTTGGCCGCCGTCTCCGCGCCGCCGGCCAGCACTATGTCGTAAAATCCTGAAGCCACCCACATAAAGGCGTCCCGGAAAGCGGCGCTCGATGAAGCACAGGCATTCTCGTACCTGTTAGCGGGTATGCCTTTGGCGCCGATGTAGTCGGCGGCAAAACCCTGCATATGGGCCTGCCCTTCGGCGAAGTCGCTCAGCGCATTGCCCATAAACAGCGCCTGTATATCCTTGGGCTTCAAGTTCGACTCATTTATGGCGTCGGTGGCGGCTTCGGCGAACAGCTCCACGGCTGTCTTGTCCTGCTTGCCGCTGAATTTGGTCATACCGACGCCCAGTACAACAACTTTTCTCATATATGCCTCCTTTTAATATTTATGGGGAATTTCCCTTTTTTACGTTCGATTCGTTCTTGAGCTCAATCTGACGACGCCTTTACGTCTTTCAATATATATACGGTATAATACGCCAGGTGCTTTTCCGGTAGTCCTGGAATTGTTGGCCGAAGTGCTCCAACAATTCTTTCTCCTCCACTGTAATCCGCCTTATGAGACCGATTGTAGGAAGCACGACGCATATCAGCAAGGAAATCCAGTTGGCCAGGGCAATACCGTTCCCCACAGCTAAAATGAGGATTCCCAAATACGACGGATGTCGGATATACTGGTAGGGGCCGGCCTTGATTAACTGGTGATCCTTCTGAATCTGCACTGTTGCCGTAAAGAACTTACCCAGAAATGAGATAACGTACCGTCGGAAGATAACTCCGGATATCATAATCAGTACGCCTGCCCAGGTCAGCCAATCGCCCAAGGCAAGCAGTTTGCCGAAACCGAATATTACAGGGAGCCATGCGCCTTCGAAAGCTAAAATAATAAGTATCCAAACCACCCCGCGTGTTCCCCTGTCGGCCGAGTTGTCCATTCCCCGCGCAGTGCGAGCTGTCATCCTGGTTTCCGATATCAGGTAATAGAGTTGGACAGTGATAATAGCCAAGACAGCCGCAATAGTTTTTATAATCATCTATTTCAAATTCCTCATTTTAGCAATTTCGGCCGGCACAGGCTACAAAAGGCCGACTGTTTCCAATCGGTGTCGGCCAGGCTGTTGGAAAAGTGCATGACGCATTTTTCGTTAGGGCAGTGGTCCAGCCCGAAGGTATGCCCCAGCTCATGCACTGCCTCCTTGGCAGCTCTTTCCAGTAATAGTGCTTCATTCGGTAACATGCCGAAATATTCCTGCCTTAATTGAACTAAAGAAATAACGGCGGTGCCAGCGGCTGGTTCTGCCTGGCCAAAGACAAAGTTCAGCCCCGGCGCGTAGAGGTCGACGTCGACTATACCCAGTATCTTTTTGTCCTTATCCGCACCCGATTTTTTGAACTGAGACAAAATCTTTGAGGCCAGGTATTGATTACGTCTGGAGTCGAAGGCTTTCTCCAGATTGAAATTGTCAGCTGCGATTTCCACGGGGCAGCCGAAGGTCTGCTTCAATTTTTCCTTCAGTTGGTCAAGTATTTTACTGTCAATATCGCCGATGGGCTTGAGTGTTATGTTCATCTATGCACCTGTCATTCTGAGTGAGGCCTTCCAAGTAAAGGCGACCAAAGAATCTCGATTAAGCAGTGACGAGATTCTTCGCTGCGCTCAGAATGACAAACAAGAAGTCGTTAGCCAGTTCTTAATACTTGCCAGTACCTGCGCGTGGTTATTTCTGGTAACCTCAATAACTTTGACATCAGGACGTCGCTTTATCCGGTCGGCTAAGGGATGCGGATTCAGCATGATGGTTCCCAGAACTTTCTTTCCGCTGTCGATTGCCCTGAGCACGGCCTCCTGGAAGCGGGGCGAAAACAGCTCCATCTTACCGATTTCGTCGATAACCACTAAATCGCTTTGCTCTATCGCCCGCTCGATGGCGGCCACGCCGACGTTTTCCAGGCTGTCGATATCGACGCCGTACTTGCTGACGCGGTATCGGCTTTTATTGTCCACATGGGACAGTACGGCTTCTTGACCGTCTAGTGTGGTTAAACGGAAGCCCTGCCGGATGCCGCTGCTTCTTATCTCCTCGGTGTAAAAGCCGCCGGCGTTTGCCCTGGAACCGGCCACGGCCTGCCTGATGACGGTAGTTTTACCCGTACCCGGCTTGCCGGTCAGGAGACAGACGCTGGCCATTAAGTTCTATTCGGTTTCGGCCTCGGGCTCGGCCTTTTTCTTGCGTGCGGGCTTTTTCGGTTCTTCCGCGGTTTCCCCTGCCTCGGCCTTAGCTGCGGCCTTTGTCGCCCTGGGCTTGGCTACCCTGGCTTTCGGTGCTTCTTCCGCCTTGGCCTTGGCTACCTTTTCCTTGGCTTTGGCGACCGCTTTCTTGGGGGCCTCTTCCGCCGCTTTTGGTTTAGCAGCCCTGGCTTTAGGCTTGGCGGCTGCTGCTTCGGCGACCGAGGCTTCAGCCTTCTTCTTGGCTGGCTTCTTGGGCTCAGGTGCCTCGGCGACGGCTACTGCTGCCGGCGCCGGTTTAGCTTCTGGTGCGGCAACGCCCAGCAGCGCCATGGCCTTTCTTCGCTCTTCCAGCTTCTTGCGGCGCCTGCGATGCTTCAACAGCGCCATTCTCTTACGTTTGTTCATAATTTCTCACCTGCCAGTAATTTTGCAAACAGACTCGTATTATCTCTTAATTAGCTTGAGATTTCAAATTATTAGTTATATCACCCTCACCCTGCCCCTCTCCCGTCAAGGGAGAGGGGAATGCAAGTCAAAGATCAAAAGCTAAAAGTCAAAAATTCAGATTAAAAACTGAGGGGAAAATATTTTTGCATTTTGGTCTGTCATTTTGGTCTTTGATATTTGGTTTTAGTTCGCCCCTCTTAAACTCACCTCTCCAAATAATAAAAAAGCGCTTATATCTATTGACAATGTACCTGGTCTATGACACAATTGCCTCAAATTAATCACGTACGAGCTAGTCAGGTAAATTCCTTTAACCAATACGCTTAGTGGGGTGAGACATGACTAAATTTAAAGTCTGGAACTATGTATCAGCTCTGGTAATAGCCCTGTTGCTGGTGATACCGCCGGTACTGGCTGCCGCAGCACCGGAAGACTGGGATATCCAGACGGTGGACCCCATCGACGTTATGTCCACGTCGCTGGCGCTGGACAGCACTGGCAACCCGCACATCGCCTACACCAGTCCCAGCTTGTTATCCCTCCACTACGCGTGGTGGACGGGCACCGCCTGGGAAAAGGAGACGGTGGTTGAAGGCCCGGCCACAGTCGCCTCACTGGCACTGGACAGTAACGATAATCCGCATATCTGCTATACCACCGGCACCTTTGCCTCTCTCCACTATGTCCGGCGGGTCGGCTCGATGTGGGTAGTTGATACGGTAGATGCCCGCGATGTATCGGACTGCTCCATGGTCCTCGACAGCAACAATCATCCCCACATCAGCTACACGCTCGGCGACTCCGGCTATCTCATATATGCGTTCTGGACAGGAACCGAGTGGATTTATGATACGGTGGACGATACAGGTGTATTTATGTTCAGTTCAATAAAGCTGGACAGCGCCGGCAATCCCCACATCGCCTATGCCAGCGATCTGTCTGGTTCACTGCATTACGCCTCGTGGATGGGTGTAGACGGGGCGGACGAAATAGAGGGTGGCGGCGTGGCGCCCGCGCTGGGAGGCTGGGCAAAAGAGACTGTTGACGATGCTATGGTGCTCTCCTGCTCGCTGGCCTTCGATGGCAGCGACCGTCCCCATATCGCCTATTCCACCTTTGCCCCAGAGGGCGGTTTCCTCAACTACACTTCACGGGCGGGCGAGACCTGGACGAAGCAAACCGTGGCCGCGGCCGACGTGTCAGATTGCTCGCTGGCGCTTGATAGCGATGGCAGCCCGCACATAAGCTATTTTGAAACGGTCGGCTTTTTCAGCGATGGGATCCCCCTGCGCACTGCTCCCGCTGCGCCTGCCGACCTTACATTTACCGGCAAGCTGAAATATGCTGCCAGGGCTGGTCAGACCTGGGACATTCAGCTTCTGGATGAAGAAACTCGCACCATTCATTTCGCCCCCATTTCTATCTTTATGCTGGGCAAATTCACTTCGATAGCACTGGACAGCGATGACTTACCACACATCAGCTACGGCAGTCTTGTTCCTTTTATTGTTATTTCCTCTCTACATTATGCTCATTTCGTTCCGACGACTGAAGTACCGTCCACACCGCCAACAGGAACGAACCCGTCTCCACCCATGAACGTGCGTCAGCTCGCCCCGGCTAATCTATCGGTGCAGTTCATAACTATCAACCCGCAGCAGACGGCCGCCAATCAGCCGGTAACTATTACCACCAACGTGGTCAACACCGGCGACCAGGCAGGGAGCTATAATGTGGCCCTCAAGATAAACGGTCAGGTGGAGCAGACCAAAATGGTCGCCGTGGGACCGCAGGCCTCCCAGCCGGTAAAGTTCACGGTGACAAAGGCCCAGCCTGGCACTTACGCGGTAGATATCGTCGACCAGAAGGGCAGCTTCATGGTAATGGGCGAAAAGAGCGGTAGCGGCACTGCCGGCTCTAATATGGGCCTTATAATAGTTCTGGCGGTTATGGGTGTACTGGTCGTGACTACTCTGGTGGTGTTGCTTACCCGCCGCAGCTAATTTAATTTTTCACCCTCACCCTGGCCCTCTCCCGTCAAGGGAGAGGGGAATGGGAATTACTAAGATGGGCTGTGCCCCTCTTAAACTTCCCGGCAAATTCCTTGGTGGTTAACCTGACAGAATCCGCTTGTGGTGAGCCTGTCGAATCATAGCGGATTAAACTAATCCTCCCTCCCCTGGCGGGAGGGAGTTTCTCCGTGTCATTCTGAGCACTTTGTCTTATGTCATTCTGAACGAAGTGAAGAATCTACCTCGGCTCAGGGTAAACTCCGCTAAGAATCTCGTCATTTCTCCATCGAGATTCTTCGGTCGCTACGCTCCCTCAGAATGACAGGTTATAGTCACAATCTTTACAGAGAATACTTGCTTCTGAGCCTGGCGGAAAGCTCCGACAGCAGTTCCAGCGCCTGTATGGAAGCCTCAGCTGACAGCGACGCCAGCGTGCATGACGGCGTCAGCAGGCTCTGGGCAACTAGCTGTTTAATGGACAGCCCGTCGCGCGTGAACATGGCCATGGCCTCGCCCAGCCGGTCGTAAAGGCTGTTTACCGTCTCCTTCGCCTCGGCCTCCTCATCATTGGGTACGATGCCCCAGGCGATGTTTCCGCCGCGCTCCACGAACGCCTTCACCTCGGCCGGGTAGCAGCCCAGTGAATCGGCATAGTTGTAGGTGTCGAAGCTGAGCACATCGGCTGATGTTGCGAGCAACAACGACCAATCCGTGCTGCCGCAGCAATGTACTCCCTTAAGCCCTGTAATGCCGCTGAAGACCACTTCCAGCAGTGATTTGACCTGTTCCCCAGAAACGGCCACAAAGGCCGTTCCCAGCGACGTCAGATAAGGCTCGTCGACAAATATGAGGGTTTCGGGCGAAACCTGCCGTAAAAACCTCTCCTGCCACATGGCTTTCAGCCTCAGGAACTTGGACAGCGCCTCGGCCAGCAGGTCGTCGTAAAGTATGCCGCGCTGCTGTCTGTCAGTGACCATCAGCCCCCAGGTGATGGGGCCGGTCATCTGCCCCTTGACCATTCGTGGGTGTTGCGCTTTCAGGTCCAGAAAGGCGTGCAGCCCGGCGGCGTAGTCGGCGCTGATGCCGTATCTGTCGGGATTGTTTTCGGCGTCGTCGTTATAAAGCTGCTCCAGCCGGCTATCGAAGGCGGCCGAATTTTCTACGTAGGCCTTGGCGCCTTCGATAACGATGCCCGGGAAGCCCTCGCTGAATTGAATGTACATATTCTCAAGGTTCGAGCCGTTCGGCAATTGCGGCCATGCCGGCAGGTCCGGCAGGTATTTAGCCACCAGCGCGCACGCCTCCTTCGGGTCGGTCTGCGGCATACTGCCTATTATGGTCGGCAGACAGTTAAATTCTACTTTCGGTGCCATGCTAAATTCTCCGGTCACATAGTAACATGAACTTATGTGGATAGCCAACGGAAGAGAATTATTTCTTGTCATTCTCGAGGGAGGACTTCCCGCATAGGAAGGACGACCGAAGAATCTCGGCGGTGGGATGAGATTCTTCACTTCGTTCAGAATGACATAGTAAGAAAAGCGGGGAGTGCTAAGAGGGTGCAACCCTTCTTAGTATCAAAACAAATTCCCTCTCCCGCCTGGTGGAAGGGTGGGCAGGCATCCAATGAGGATTTATTCCCATTGGGATTAGGGGAGAGGGACAGGGTAGGGTGAGGGTGAAAAAACTACTTAATATACTTACCAATAATAGGCTTCAGGTCCCTCTTGACCTGCTCCGGTATCAGCGCCGGGTCGGTGATAATGGCATTCTCCAGTGCCCTGCAGCAAATGCAGTTCCTTTTCTCAGGTAAACAAGAAATCGCCTTTTTCATCAGCTTCTTCACGTTCTCGATGCCCCGCCTCAGGTTATCCACCACCATATCCGCCGACACCACCTCGTAGGTCTCTTTCCAGCAGTCGTAGTCGGTGACCACGGCCATGGTGGCGTAGCATATCTCCGCCTCCCTGGCCAGCTTGGCCTCCGGCAATCCTGTCATGTAGATAACGTCCGCCGCCCAGGAGCGGTACAGCTCGGACTCCGCCCTGGTGGAGAACTGCGGCCCTTCCATGACGATGCAGGTGCCGCCGTCGTGCGCACGGATGCCCAGCTTGCGCGCACAGTCGTAGAGTATATCTCCCAGTACCGGGCAGAACGGGTCGGCGAAGGGTATATGCCCCACGATGCCGTTGCCGAAGAAGGTATCCTGGCGGAGGAAGGTGCGGTCGATTATCTGGTCGGGAATAACGATGTCCAGCGGCCGTATTTTCTCCTGCAGGCTGCCCACGGTGGCCACGGAAAGTATCCATTCCACGCCAAGCGTCTTCAGCGCGCATATATTGGCCTTTGCCGGCAGCTCGCTGGGGCTGATGCGGTGTCCCTTGCCGTGGCGCGGCAGAAAGGCCACCTTCACGCCTTCGAGCGTTCCAAGCGTTATAGCGTCGCTTGGATTGCCGAACGGCGTCTTAATTTTTACTTCTGTGGCATGTGACAGCCCTTCGATCTTGTAGAGTCCGCTGCCGCCGATAATTCCCACTTTCGCTTCAGCCATTATTCAATCTCCTAACCTTTTCTCTGTCATTGCGAGCCCCGATGCAATCGGGGCGTGGCAATCTCATCTTTATTTTTCGCTTTATAATTTCCGCTCATCCTGAGCCTGTCGAAGGATGAAATTTCTCCCTTTCGCAAAGGGAGATTAAGAGGGATTTTTACTCTTCCTCCATCGTCTTCTTTATCTCTTCCGTGCGTCCCAAATAAATCAGGTGGTCGCCGACCCGCACGGTCTTCCCGGCTTTCGGATTAAACGTAACCTCATCCTCCCGCTCGATGGCCAGCACCCTGACATCCGCCTTCGACAGGCTGGTATCGCTTATCTTAAAGCCCACCTCCGGCGCCGTCTTGCCCACGGTCAGTCGCGCCAGGCTATATTCTCCCGCCTTGTAGATTATCTCCGTAATCGACATCTCGGGCTTAAAATACTTGGAGCGCTTCAACCATTTCACTACCACCGTGGCCAGCTTATCCGTTACGCCGATGAAATAAAGCACCAGAAAAAATGCCGCGGGTATTGCCGCCAGGACAAGCAGATATGCTGATTGCTGCGGTATGGCTGGCTTGATGCCGACCACAAGCATTACAAACAGCAAAATCAGGAACAGTGCAATGCCGACGCTGCCTAAAAATATCAGTATGCCGACTATATAACGCCGCCTCGGGTGGCTGACGATATTCTCAGCCTCGCTGGTGGTGAATCCGGTATTTGTCAGTGCCGATAGCGCCTGGAAGCGTGCCTTCGACCGCTCCATGCCTGTAGCTTCGAGGGCGATTGAGCCGAACCATAGAATAAACAGCCATACCGTTACGAATACCAGCATTGCAGCAGGTTGCATTTTGACCCTCCGTAGTTAGACTGGTGTGGACTATCGTAGGATATTTTCCACTAATTACCTTCGATTAACTTTTTTTCCTCTTCGGTGATTCCATAGAGTTTGTAGACAAGATTATCTATTTCCCCATCAATACGTTCTATTTGCAGATTTAGCTCATCACCTTCATTGCAAGCTATATTACGTATCGGAGCCATTCGCTTGTTTAATTCCAACATTTTTTCTACTAATGATACTAAACTGTCATGCATCTTTTTATCAACGTGATTATTGAAGTCAATGGAGCGGATTGGGAGCTGAGAGAGATATGTTTTTGAAATGTTCACAGTGAGATCCGATTTATTACTAAAATTAAAAATATAATAGTAATTTATAAGTTTTGAATTTAAGAGGCCTAATATATATTTCAGGCTATAAGGAGTATTTTCATTCAGAATAACAACATTAGTGGAAGCAAAAGTATAAAATTGCTGATCATCGTAAGCAAAGTGTAGTACACGATTTCCTCCACTCACTCTCTGACAGATAAGTTTTTCTTTGCAATTAAATATACTCTCCGGTCTAGGTCTATGAAGTAAATTTCTATCGTAGTTTATATATTTTCCTTTATAATCTATATGATAACGGCGAATATCTTTACCTTCTACAAATTTTTTCCATTTACTATTTACCTTATTATTGGATACGAATTCTTTTTTGCCACGTGGTGTGACAATTCCTTCAATAATTACCTTCGTAATATCACCAAATTTGATACTTTGCCCTGACATTTCTTCAAACAATTTAGATATCGCTGAATATCCACGAATATTGAAAACCATAGAAGGATTTAGTCTGAAGTTGGATTGAGCGATAGTTTCTGTATGATAATCACCCGATATGAGATCGGATATTTCGGTAATCACGATCGTTTTATTGTGATCGCGCTCAATAGCGTTTGAACTGCGTTGGAGAATCATAATTATTGTTGCCGCTGTTACATTACTGAAAATTCCACTACTGAGATCTACGATCATGAGAATCTTGCAACTATCAAGAATCAGACGACGAATTGGCTCATATGTAGTTACACGTAGAATATTATTGGGAACGATGAAGCCTAATATGCCTCCCTGTCTCAAAAGTTGTATACCTCTTTCTACAAAGAGGCTAAATAAATTAAGCTTTCCTGTTTCTCCTGATTTGTAAGTCTTAAAATATTGCTTATCCTGTTCATTAAAATGTCGCCCTCGCGTGAAAACATAAGGTGGGTTACCAATTATTACATTAAAACCATCTTCACGCATAACATCCTCAAATTGATGTTCCCAAATAAAGGGCTTCTTATCTATCCAGTTTTTGCCAAAATATCTTTTTAATTCATCTTCAGTACCGGAAATTAATGAATTTCCTTCGTGAATTTTGTTGACCAAATTGGGTAAGCGCTCCCTTTGACTTAAGGCTTTAAGCAAGATGTTTAATTGAGCTATCTCTACTGCCTGTTCGTCCAGGTCGACGCCATGTATATTCTGGCTGAGAAATTGGATTTTGGTTGTATAATCGAAAAAATCCGTTTGATAATTATCTTCTCTGACCTTGGATTGTGGAACCCATTTTTGCTGACGCCAATATTTTTCCAGATAATCCAAGGCTTCAACCAAAAAAGAGCCTGAGCCGCAGGCAGGATCTAATATTCTTATTCTTCTGGCTTCGCTCAAAGGCTTGCCTGTTAAGGCCGGGCCAAGAGTATTTTCCACAATATAACGGACAATAAATTTCGGAGTGTAATAGATACCTTGAGCTTTGCGCTTGCCCTTCCCCGGAATTACTTCTACTTCTTTACCTTTCTTTCTAATTAGATATTCAAGGTATTGCTCATAAATACCTCCCAGAACATCTGCGCCGATAGCATTAAAATCGTATTGTATTGAACCATCCTTAGTAGAATAAAGTCCAGTTATCACTTCTTCAAACGGACTAGGCTCACAATCGAGTTTATCGGCAAGATGAGGTTGGAATAAGCGGCTATCGTAACCTTCATCGAAATCGCGCCATATATTTCTAATCTCTCGAATAAGGTTCTTGCGAGCGCCATTTTGCCATTCTCGGAGATGGGGACGTAGAATTGGGGCTTCAATGCCTCTATCCTCACACGTGCGAATAAAGATTAAACGATCTAAAATTCGCTGTACTGCCTCGTCTATCAAATAAGCCGGATATTTCTTGTTATATGCCGATAGGTGCTTGGCCAAAAGACCACGCCAGGAAATGAGGTCAGAGAAAAGCTGCTGACCAACCGGAGTCTTTTTAGTCTTTTTGAATAGGTCTAGTGCCTTTTTATCCAGTAAGTTTTGTTCGCACGCCAGTCGTGATAGCAGCCACAGCCAATCGAAACGATCAAGATATTCTTCACATTTGAGTTCGAAAAACTGAGAACGGGAGACGATTGGTTCTTTCCATTCGGCATTAAATACTTTTAAACTTTCAAAATCAGTCAATACTGCCCAGGTAACATCTTTATGCCAGGCATAATTGATGACTTGTCCGGCATAATCAGGATTATCAAGGTCTGCTTTAAGTGGTTTTGCTTCTAGGAAGAATTTGGGAATACCTCCTATGCGAAAGGCGTAGTCTACCCGGCCTCGTGATGCTTTTTGTTCCTGGGTAACTTCTTCTCCACCGTAAATATCCCAGCCCAGAGCGGTGAATAGGCGCTCGATGAATTTCGTTTTGGTATCGGCTTCGGTATATTTTTTCTTGCTAGTAGCAGGTAGAGCTTTGTATTTTTCTACCAGTTTGGCTATTTCCCGTTGAGCCTTCTCTTTTCCGTCCTTTGCCGCGCCGTTGTTCATTGCCCAATTATAACTCTTTTAAGGTCATTCGCATATGGTTTTCTGATGATGCCTTTCTCGGTGACAATTGAAATCTAATCTATCTGGCTGATTCTCTCCAGCCACCAGGGTTCAAATCTGAAGAATACCACGACCGAGAAAAGCAACAGGATTATGGTCACGATGCACTTGGTGAATTCCTGTATCTGAAATATGGACATGCATAAATTGGCCATGATGTGGAACAGTATGTTGCCGGGTATGCTCCTGTTATTTTTATAGAAAATCCAGTTCCCCAGGAATGCCAGGGCGAAAACGTCCACGATGAAATTTACAGCGTAGATGATATTGGTATGCAGCATCTGATAATGGTAATAGCCCTTGATTAAAAACAGTGGCAGGTGCCATAAGGCCCAGACCGCGCCGAAAATAAGCGTCGCTACAAGCAGGCTCCTGCTCTTTTTACGCAGGCTGTCTACGCCATAACCCCTCCAGCCCGTTTCTTCAAAGGTGGGAGCTAAAATTATGCTGATAAGCAGCTGGACGACGGCAAAGCCGGCCAGTGAAACGCCCGGCGATAAGGCTAATTGCGTTACGGGCTGCCCGAAAAGCAGGGAGACGGCCACCGACAGCACCACCGCGACCGGCAGCGTCAGGAAGATAATCAAGAAATACCTAGACTTTATCAGCTTTAGGTTGAACAGCCTGTTCCTGAAGTCCCTTTTCATTTCGTCGTTTCCCGCGCCGTAAATCATGAGCATGGCTACGGCGAAGGGCGCCACCAGACCGAGAATTACGAAAACATATTTATAAGCCGTTAACTCCTCGTGGAAGCTGAAATAGGCGGCGGCGAACCACGTGGCCCACGTAATCAGCGTGGTGATAAGGAAAAATTTGAACGGTTTGTATTTGAAATTGAGGTAGTCGTTATTCGTAGACACGGCTTTACCTGTTGTATTTGGACATTATATCAGGACGATTTGTCCGGTTCATTATTCCTTCAGCCCTCTCTGCTTAAAACGATGAAAATTTCGAATTCGATAAATAGACCCATTGACACCGCTGACTTACAAACATATAATCTGCATGGCATTCCTTATAAGACATTCGCATTTTCCCCAGGGAGCTAATTTATATTGCATAAACCGGGTCATAGATGTAACAAGTTCATCCAGGTCTTCGCTGTATTAGTTCTCTGTACCGTATATCTGGCTGTACCTCAGGGAAATGTCTATGCTCTGCCATTCAATCCGGCAGTGAACTATGCAGTAGGAGATGACCCCCAAGCTATGGCCGTGGGTGATTTCAACCGGGACGGTAATCCTGACCTGGTCACGGCCAATTATTTGGATAATAATGTCTCCGTAGTGCTCGGTGTCGGCAACGGCGTCTTCGCTGCTGCAGTAAACTATGATGTGGGGCATAATCCCATTTCTGTGGCTGTGGCTGATTTCAACCTGGACGGCAAGCCTGACGTGGCTGTGGCAAATTTTGGCAGCAACACCGTCTCCATACTGCTCGGTATCGGCGACGGAACCTTCAATGCCCCGGTGAACAACCCCGTGGGCGGTTTCCCCAGAGCTGTGGCCGTGGGTGATTTCAACCGGGACGGTAAGCCAGACCTGGCTGTGGCCAATTATTTCATCGACGATGTCTCTGTATTGCTTGGCGTCGGCGATGGCACCCTGGGTGCTGCGGTAAACTATGCTGTGGGGAATCATCCCTATTCTGTGGCTGTGGCTGATTTCAATCGGGACGGCAAGCCCGACCTGGCCGTGGCCAATAGTGAGAGCAGCAATGTCTCCGTATTGCTAGGCGTCGGCGATGGCACCTTCGGCGCTGCAGTTAACTATACCGCGGGAACTAATCCCTCGTCTGTGGCCGTGGGTGATTTCAACCTCGACGGCAAGCCTGACCTAGCTGTGGCCAATGGGCTGAGCAATGATGTCTCCGTAATGCTCGGCGTCGGTGACGGCACCTTCGGCGCCTCAGTTAACTATACCGCGGGAATTGAGCCCGCGTCTGTGGCCGTGGATGATTTCAACTGCGACGGCAAGCCTGACCTGGCTGTGGCCAATGTGCTGAGCAATGATGTCTCCGTAATGCTCGGCGACGGCAACGGCGTCTTCGCTGCTGCGGTTAACTATCCCGTGGGAACTGGTCCCGTATCTGTGGTCGTGGGTGATTTCAACCTCGACTGCGCACCTGATTTGGCCACTGCCAACTCAGATGACAACGTTTCCATACTACTTAATACGCCACCAGCATTTACGATAAGCTCCGTCAACCCTGACTCCGGCAATCAGGGGCAGACGCTCAGTAGCGTCGTCATTACCGGCAACTATTTCATCTGCGCGTCTGCCGTCAGCTTCGGCTCAGGCATTACCGTCAATAGCTTTACCATAAACAGCGCCTCACAGATAACTGCCAGCATAACCATTGCAGCCAATGCCGCTTTAGGAGCTAGAGACGTCTCGGTCACTGCACCCGGTGGAACTGGAACTCTGCCAGATGGTTTCATCGTGCTGCCGTCATTTCAAACAGGGCCGGCACATCCGGTCTCACCAACACTGCCAGGGCAACTTAATCAGGCCCGGATGTCAATGCAATACCTGAGCGTTAACCCGCAGCAGACAGCTGCCGGTCAACCGGTAACTATTGTCACCAACGTGGTCAATACCGGCGATGTAGCTGGTAGCCTTAATGTCGTCCTCAAGATAAATGGGCAGGCGGAACAGACCAGAATGATAAGTGCCGGTCCGCAGGCCACACAACCGGTGAAATTCACCGTGACCAAGGCTGAACCTGGGACTTACTCAGTAGATGTCGGTGGCCAGAAGGGTAGCTTTACTGTACTTGACGAAGATACTGGAACTTCCAGTGCATCTACAGTTATTGGCTTGATAGCCGCTCTAATTACGGCATTTCTAATCACTGGTGCCGTTATGCTGTTCCGCCGTCGTGTTAGTTAGCATCTCCCGTTATTAAAAGCCCGCCCCGCGCAGCTGCCGGTCAAGCTATCCGTTTCAAACCGCCGGTGTACGGCTTTCTGACGATGCCCTTCTCGGTGATGATGGCGGTTATGTATTTATTGGGGGTAATGTCGAAGGCGGGATTGGCGGCGGCGACGCCTTTGGGCGCCAGGTGGACGCCTTTGATGGTGGTGACCTCTTCCGGATTACGCTCTTCAATGGGAATCTGGGCGCCGGATTTCAAAGACAAGTCGATGGTGCTGATGGGCGCGACCACGTAGAACGGTATGCTATTTTCTTTAGCCAGCACGGCCAGTGTATAGGTGCCGATTTTGTTGGCCGTATCGCCGTTGGCGGCGATACGGTCGGCGCCGACGACGACGCAGTCGACCTGCCCCCGGCTCATGAAATGGCCGGCCATGGAATCAGTAATCAAAGTTACCGGTATCTTCTCCTGCATCAGTTCCCAGGCGGTGAGGCAGGCGCCCTGGAGCAGCGGGCGCGTCTCGGTGGCGATGACCTTGATTTTCTTGCCCTGCTCCCATGCGGCTTTGATAACGCCCAGCGCCGTGCCGTAGCCGGCGGTGGCTAAGGCGCCGGCGTTGCAGTGGGTCAGTACCGTGGAGCCGTCCTTAATCAGCCTGGCCCCAAGGTGACTGAGCAGCTTGGTGGCGGCCTCCTCCTCGGCGTGAATCTTTTTAGCTTCGTTTATTAGCGCAAGCTCTATCTTCGGCACATCTTTAGAGGTTCGGGCGGCCTCTTTCATGCGGTCAATGCTGCGGAACAGGTTGGCCGCAGTGGGGCGGGCGGCGGCGAAGGCCTTCAGAATTTGGTTGAATTGTTTAAGAAATTCTGCCCTGGTTTCTGCTCTTATATTCCGGACGCCGAGGGCGATGCCATAGGCGGCGGCCACACCGATGGCTGGCGCGCCGCGTACCTTCATGGTTTTGATGGCCGCGACGACCTCCTTGTAGTCGCGCAGCTCGAGGTAGACCAGCTTGCCAGGCAGCTGCGTCTGGTCGATGATGATTAGTTTGTTGTCCTTATATTCAACCGGCTTAAACATAAGTTAAAAACCAAAATGACAAATCAAAATTTCAAAAAATGGTTATTTATTTTGAGGCACCGCGCTTCCAGTCGTAGACGGCTTTGTTGAGGTTTTCCAGGAAAAGGTCGCGGTTGCTGGGCGTGATATTTACGTTCATGCCCTTTTTTCTTTTTATCTCCACGATGCGCTCGGTGACAAACGTGGTGGCGAAGTTGAGGCCCAGGCTGATACCCTCCTGTTTACCGGCAGTCTCCAGGGTCTCGAAGGGAATGTTGAAAGAAAATTGTCCGCCGAGAACGATTCTGAACTTGCTCTCGTGTATCTGGTACTTCCGGGGGAAAATGGCCCAGTAGATGCAACCCATAAGCAGTGCCGTAGCAAACAGACCGACGGCGGAGGGGACATCTGCAGTAAATAGATAATAAAGGCCACCTACGATAAAGAATACAGGCAGCACCATCAGCGCCTTGAGCCATGAGTCGTACTGCGGGGTGTCTTCGTAGATTATTGATTCCATCTATTTTAGCTTTAGCGGAGACTTCAGTAGCTTTATATCGTCAATCCATACGGTTCCGGTACCCTCGATAACCAGGTTCAGCTTTACATTGTCCGGGTTCTCCCCCTTCTTTAAAAAGAAGGGAGTCATTATTGTTGTCCAATCGTTGGTGCCGCTAAGCGCACTATCTAATCCACGCGAAAAGTACTCGCCCAGACCGGGAAAACTGCACCACATCTCCAGGTAAACTTTACCCTGCACATCTTCTGTTCGAGCCCGAGCCTGATAGATTACGGTTGCGTTTTCAATGTCAATATCACCTGCCTGGAATAATTGAACTGTGGCAGGTGCTGTGGCCGTAATCCTCAGGGACCCATTGCCATCGCTGGAAATCTGGCTGTCAATCTGGACATTCGACTGCGTCATAATTCCTTCCATATTGTCTATAGGAAAATATCGCAGCTCGGTAAATTCCGCAGCTGGCTTGGAGCAACCAGCAATAGATAGAACCATAGTCAAGCAGGTGAAAATAAACGTTATCCTCTTGTCCATGACCTCCTACCTCCTTTCTTACTAGAGGGTCTGTGATTTTGCATGAAAAGTTCATTGAACATAGTATTAGTTTGCCCACTGTTCGTCAAACTCAACTATCGACCTGGCTCATATTGATGGTGTAGAATAGTTAAAATTACGGCAATATAGAGGAAGAATATTAGTCGATAAAGGGGTGTACTATGCCTGTAGTCAAAGTCAATGACATCAACATCTACTACGAAATCCAGGGCGAAGACGAGCCGCTGCTGATGATACAGGGCTACGGGCAGTACTCCGGCCACTGGTCCACTCTGGTTCCGCCTCTGGCAAAACACTACCGCGTCATTATTTTCGACAATCGCGGCACCGGTCGCAGCGATAAACTGGAACCGCCTTATACCATGAAAATGATGGCTGCTGATACCAGGGGGCTTCTGGACGCCATCGACATCGATAAAGCCAGCGTTTTCGGCGTTTCCATGGGCGGCATGATTGCCCAGGAGTTTACATTAAACTATCCTGATAAGGTACTTAACCTGGTGCTGGGCTGTACCAATTGCGGAGGTAAAACATCCGTAATACCAACTCCCGAAGCGCTGGCATTCCTCTTCAATCCGGAGATGGCCAAACTGCCCGTAGAGGAACGTGCCAGACAGACAGCTCCCTGGTTATGGAGTAAGGAATTTATCGATAAACATCCTGAAGCTGTCGACATGTATGTGGATATCACTGTTAAATATCCCACGCCGACCCAGGGCTTTGCCGGGCACGCCTCGGCCATAGCCAGACACGATACCTGTGACAGATTGCCCCAGATTAAAGCACCGACCCTGGTTATAGCTGGCACCGGCGACAGGTTAATTCCCCCTGAGAACTCAAAAATTATAGCTTCAAGGATTCCGGGCGCCGAGCTGGTCATGATACCGGGTGCCGGACATGGTTTCACCGAGTCGCCGGACGCGGTCAAAGCTATACTCGATTTTCTAAAGAGACATCCAGTTGGCAAGAAATAGGTCGGATATTCCCCCTCACTCTGACTCTCTCCCGCCAGGGGAGAGAGAATCGGATAAAATCCCTCTAAATCTCCTTTTACCAAGGGAGGGGCAATCACTCCCCCTTAGAAAAAGGGGGATCAAGGGGGATTTATTCTTTAGTTCTCAGTGCCACGCCTGCACCGTGGAACAAACATGGGCACCCGTTTTTTATATTCAACATATTCCTTGCCGAACCTCATCTCCAGCTCAGGCTCCTCGACTGCCTTTATGTAGAGAGCATAGAGCACCACAGGCAGCGGGGCGAAGAAGATAATAAGCGACAGCGACCCGAAGTAGAAGCCCAGCCCTTCCAGTATCAGCAGCATACCCAGAGCCATTGGGTTCCTGATCCAGCCGTACAGTCCCGTGGTAACGAGCTTCGGTGGCGGCAGGGTGGGCACCGGCGTGCCCCTGGTGCTGAAGAACTTGATTACGCTGGGAGCGGCCAGCGCTATACCGGCAAAGAAGATGATACCGGCCAGCGCGTATCTCCACCAGGCCTCCGGCAGATATGGCAGGTGCAGCCATTTGTCTACCCAGAAGGAGCAGAAGACGAAGAAGGTGATGATGCCGAAGAAGATGATTGCAGCGATAGGCGTGACAATAGCGCGGCGTTTCTTATCGCCCTTGATTACACTGTTTAAAGACCTGGCATACCTTTCCCAGATAGTCATATTTACCTCCTTAGCCTGGGAATGAACATGGGCACCCGCTTTTTATACTCCGAGTATTCCTTGCCGAACCTGAGCTCCAGCTCCAGCTCTTCAACCAGTTTGAGATAGAAGAAACCGAGCAGAGTAAGCAGCGGTATAACGATGACAACAAGAGACAGCGAGCCGAACAGGAACCCCAGCCCCTCACCGATGAGTATGCCGGCGAGTACCATCGGGTTTCTGACGTAGGCGTATATACCGGTGATGACGAGCCGGGATGGAGGCTTGAAGGGCATAGGCGTGCCGCTGGCCCGGCGAAAAGTCGCTATTATCCAGACGTCGACGGCGATGCCGAGTCCAAGGAGGATCACCGCCAGCCCGATGCCCCACCAGGTGAATCGAAAAACGGGGAAACCCAGCCATTTATCCAGCCAGAAGGAACCGATAATGAATAGAGCGATAATGACATAGAGGATGAGCGGCAGCACAGCTTTTACCCGGTTACTGCCTCGCCTGTCACCGGCGGCGACGGCGCGGATGGACTCTGCCCAGCTATTCCAGATACCTATTTCTGCCTCCTTAGCCTGGGAATGAACATCGGCACCTTTTTCTTGTATTCCATATATTCTTGACCGAACCTGAGCTCCAGCTCCGGCTCCTCCACGGCTCTTATATACAGTACGTATAGCACCACGGGCAGCGGGGCGAAGAAGATGATTAGCGACAGCGACCCGAAGTAGAAGCCCAGTCCCTCCAGTATGAACAGGTCGCCGATAGCCATCGGGTTTCGGACATAAGCAAAAAGGCCCGTGGTTATGATCTGCGGAGGTGGACTGACGGTCAACGGTGTGCCTTTGTAGCGACGGAAGGTTATTATTGTGGACAGGACCAGGAAAAGGCCAACCATGAAAATTATGGTAGCGATGGTGAACCTCCACCAGGTATCCGGCAGGTGAGGCAATTTGAGCCACCGATCAACCCAGAAAGATGCCATCACCAGAAGCGTGATAGTGCCGAGTAATAAGACGGTGGCTATCGGCGTCAGGATAGCTCGGCGCTTCTTGTTGCCGGTAACCACCCTGTTTATACCGTGAGCCCATCTGTCCCAGATACTCGCCTTCGCCATTATCCGTGCCAGTATAGTTTTAATTGACGGCGATGTCCATTACCTCCATTTCTGGTTTGACAGCCGTATAATGCGGGGGTATTATCGGAAGGCTTAAGGAGGGAAAATGGCACGTGTTGAATTACTCGATAAAGAACAGGCTGACCCGATAATTAAAGAGCTGTTCCAGAAACTGGAAGATAATAAGGCCCCCATCATCAATCTGTACCGGGCAGTGGGCCATAGCCCCAAAGTCGGACGCAATTTCATCAGGCTGGGCAACGCCATACTCAATCCGGAAATACTCGACCCGAAGCTGCGGGAACTGGCTATACTCCGTGTGGGCAACCTGCTGCAGTCGGAATACGAGTTCACCAAACACGTGGTCATCGGTGAGTCGACCGGCGTCACCTTGGAGCAGATTAATGACCTTCCCAACTGGAAGTCCTCAAATAAATTCACCGAAATCGAGCGCACCGTGCTGCAGTATACCGATGAGGTAACACTTAATGTTAAGGTCAGCGATGCCACCTTTGCCCCTTTGAAGAAATTCTTCGATGAAGCGCAAATCGTTAAGCTTACGGCCACCATCGGCTATTACGGCATGGTGTCACGGATACTGGTGGCCCTGCAGATCGAGCTGGAGCCGGGTGAGAAGGCTTTCGCACCCGTATTCTAAGTCAGGAGGTCCCCGCATGTTGAGGTTAAAAGATAAGGTTGCTATCGTTTCCGGCGCCGGCTCATCCAGGCCGGGAATGGGCAACGGCAAGGCCACGGCTATGTTGTTTGCCCGCGAGGGCGGCCGCGTGGTGGCCGTCGATAAAAATCTGGAGGCGGCCGAGGAAACCGTAAAATTAATTACCGCAGATGGCGGCCGGGCCATGGCGGTGCAGGCTGATGTCACCAAAGAATCGGAGGCGAAAAAAGTTGTCGATGCCACGGTGGCTAGGTACGTCAGGCTGGATATTTTGTTCAACAACGTGGGCATCGGTCTGGGCGGCGGCGGGCTCAAGGTGACCGAGGAAGAATGGGACGCCGTGATGAATACCAACCTGAAGTCCATACTGTTCATGTGCAGGTACGCGGTGCCGGAGATGAAGAAGGCGGGCGGCGGGGCCATCGTCAATAATGCCTCCATGGCGGCATTTTACGGTCACCGGCTGTACGCCTATGCCGCTTCAAAGGCTGGAGTTATAGCACTGACCAGGTCGCTGGCAGTGGGACTGGCCAAGGACAACATCAGGGTCAACTGTGTGGCGCCGGGTTTCATCGCCACGCCAATGGTGCAGCCGATTATGAACGAGAAACGGGAGCAGGGCATCCAGGCGCGGGTGCCACTGCGGCGGCACGGCAAGGCCGAGGAGATTGCTTACGCGGTGCTGTTTCTGGCTTCGGCTGAAGCTTCTTATATAACCGGGCAGACGTTGTGCGTCGACGGCGGACTTTCGGTCATGTGACATGACGGAATCACCAAATCCTAAGCACTAAATCCCAAATAATATCAAAATTCAAATTTCTAAATTGAAGCGGAGAAACTGTATCTGCAATTCCCTCTCCCTCGAAGGGAAGTCTCAGCATGAACCGGGCTAACTCCCTTTCCCTTGACGGGAGAGGGTTAGGGTGAGGGTGATTTTAAACTATTTATTTTTTCTGATTTCTTCCAGCGATGCTTTGGCGTGCGGAGCCATGGCGAAGAACTTGTTTAGCTTTTCGCAGCCGTACTCAACGCAATAGGCGCAATTCGCTACGCCGTGGTTCTGGCCGCATTTTCTTATCTCGCATACAGAACAATAGCCGAGCAGCCTTTTACCGGCGACATTGCAGCCGTCACAGTTAA
>CAYPRI010000008.1:32816-44184 GCA_964413085.1 uncultured Dehalococcoidales bacterium | reverse complement strand
GCCTGGCCTCCTCCGGCGAGGACATATCCGGCTCGCTGACGATTTCCATCAGCGGTACGCCGGAGCGGTTGACGTCAACCAGGCTGTAGGACTCGCCCTCGGGTGAGGTGCAGTGGGTCAGCTTGGCCACGTCTTCTTCCAGGTGAACGCGCGTTATGCCGACTTTCTTCTTCTTGCCGTCGATGTCTATCTCCAGCCAGCCGTTCTTGCTCATGGGCGCATTGTACTGCGAAATCTGGTAGCCTTTCATAAGGTCGGGGTAGGGGTAATTTTTGCGGTCGAACTTGGCATATTCGGCGATAGTGCAGTTAAGCGCCAGCGCCGTCATCACCGTATATTCGATGGCTTTCTGGTTGATGGTCGGCAGCACGCCCGGCATGCCCAGGCAAATGGGGCAGACGTGCGTATTGGGAGGCGTGTTAGCATAATCGGTGCTGCAGGAGCAGTACATCTTGCTCTTTGTCAATAACTGGGCATGCACCTCCAGCCCAATGACAACCTCGTATTCCACGGCTGGTTAGTATAGCAGTACGGCTTTCGAGAGGCAAACGATTCTCTATGAAATGAAATACCACAATAAACAAAACGATGTTTTGTTGCGCTTAGCTTCGCGTCAAATTAAAGACTTATTTGCGGATTTCCGACAGTGCTTGACGTGCATTCTCAACTAGCCTAGGGTAGTTAGTTCCTAACTCAATGACCTTCTCAAAATCGCTGGCTGCTTTATCGTATTCACCTATATCCTTATAGATAAGCCCGCGGGCCTGATAAGGCCAGACGTTCTCAGGTTTCAGCTCAATCGCTTTTGTATAGTCCGCTATGGCCAGGTCATATTCACCTTTCTTCCCATAAGAAATACCACGACAATAGTAAATAAAGGCATCCTCAGGGTTCCGTTGAATCGCAGCGTTATACGCATTTATAGCACTGTCATATTCCCCTCCGTGCGCACGCCCAATCCCAGTTTCAAACCAATACTGATGAGACTTAGGGTCCAGTTCAATCATCTTACTATAATCAGCTATAGCTTTGTCGTATTCACCTTTGTCCTTATAGGCAAGCCCACGGTACCTGTAATACCAGGCATATCCAGGGTCCAGCTCAATCGCCTTGGTATAATCAGCTATAGCCAGGTCATATTCATCTTTCTTCATATAGCAATTCCCACGAGATATGTAATACATGTTGTCCTCAGGGTCCAGCTCGATTGCCTTATTAAACTTGGCTATGGCTTTGTCATATTCACCTTTACCCTCATAATCAAGCCCAACACTCCAGGCTGACATGGCATCACTCTGCTTCATAAGGTTGTAATATTCGCCAAAATAATCCGTAATCGCTTGAGTGAAACTAGTTGTGGCATTGTCACTTGGTGGCGTTGAGTTCCCACAACCCGATACTAATATCGTGGCTACCAGGAAGATACAAATAACTGGTATAAATACTGTCTTCTGGCTCATAATTGTCAACTTATTTGATAAGTAACATAGTCACTTTCGGACGTGATAGCACAATACGGCTGTTATAAGAAGTATGCAAAAGCGGAATTAGGGGGTATTGCATTTCATTCTAGCCATATATATGATTGGCACAGATATTCGCTTGTGATCGAGGTTCACAGGATGGGCTCATATAAAGAAAAAAGTAAACACAAGGAAGTTTCGCTGGTACTGGCTGTGTTTTTATCCTATTGGACATGGCTCTATACAGCTGAAAAAGATTGGTGGAAGTTTGTGGTCAGCTTCGTGGTAGGGATTGCGCTTGCCGTTCTACATTTCACAACTGATTTGATACCCACTATTACGCTTCCAGCCATTAATATAGTGTTCTGGATTTGGGCGATTGTGGATGTAGCCGTAAAGAAAGATGAATGGTATCGCACGTATTACGGGAAGCAACCACTTAGACAACCAGTAAAAGCCGGCAACGGTACCCCGGTAACAACAGGGGAGGCAGCATATTGTCCCAGATGTGGTATTGCACCTCTTGAGGGTCGGGATTATTGCTGGAGTTGCGGAAATTCAACCAACGAAGATGACGAGTTTTGCCGACGCTGTGGGATATCTTTGATGGATGCCCAGTCTGCTAAGTTTTGCGGGCGATGTGGTAAGTCTTTAACCGCTACCTAATTTAGATATATCGCCCAAACTGATACCGCTCAGAGCAGAGCACATTGCTCATCGAGTCTTATCAAATATATATATTCTTTTTATTTTTTATGCTAGTGTAGTTCTAGCAGACCTTTTATCTGGACCTTCGCCTCCTGGTCACCGCTTTTTTAGTAGTCGTCACTGCCTTGGTGGGCTCGGCCTGGGCGGCCGGCTTTGACCGCAGCCAGCGGATGAGAAATATCAAGCCGACTATGACCAACAGCAGTATCACAATGGCGACTATGGGCATAGTGTAGTTATATTTATACTGTATCTCTACGGTGGACGGTCCGTTCATAACCTGCTGGCCGCTGGAGTTGACTGCTGACTGTGTGGCACCCAGAGCCCTCCAGAAGCCGGCCTCAACGGGTACGGCACGTAACGCTAAGTTCCATGTGGCGGTGCTGCCTGCCAGTTCCCAGGAGGTCTGGTTGAAGGGCGGGTATTTCGAGTGCAGGGTCAACTGGTAGTACGTCTTGTACCTGGCCAGGACAGTTCCTCCCTGGTTGACCGTGTAGCCGAGAGTCGGATTAGGGCGCGTGGTCCCATCAGGCAATTGCCAGTCAGATAAGACAAGCTTCTTTCCGTTCGGGATATCTTCGACGGTTCCCGGTACCGTGCTGCTGAAGTAGCTGCCCGTGGCATAGAAACCAGCTCCCGGTGGCTGCGTAGCTCCTGTTGGGTCGCTGGCCGTTTTGATTTCTACCTCCGGTGCATAATTGAAATAGGCATAGTTGTCAGTTTCGGTAAACGTTTTGAAATTCGAGCCTATGACCGTGAACCTGGTACTTGAGTTCGGCTGTACGCTTTGATCCACCATCACCGTATGGCCTTCGCACGGTACACTGGAAATAGTGTATTTCTGCCCACCTGAAAGTGTGGCCACATGTGCACCGTCAACCACCAGGTTTGTCTGTCCCTGCGTTAGTCCGGGGCCGATTTCTACGGTCTGGTCGCAGCCTGTGGTTATAGTGGTGAAAAGGATAGGAATGTAGTTGGCCCAGCAGTCGACGTAAAGTACGAAGGTGCGGTTAGCGCCTATTGGGCAGGTACAGCCAACGCCAGTGCAGTAGCCGGTATCGGTAACCGTTACAGTGACGTTATTAACGGTGTTGCACGTGCCGGCGGCAGGGGTGCCGGTGATATTGCCGGCGGCATCCATGGTTAGCCCCGCCGGCAAGCCAGCAGCAGACCAGGCGTACGGGCCAACACCGCCGGTGACGGTACAGGTCATGTTGAATGGTGCACCTTCCCAGCACCAAGGGATTAACACCGGGTCGATGGTCATGCAGGTTATGTTGGTGACATGAACATTGAAGGTGATGGTAAAAGTATCAACATCAAGACATGTACATCCTCCAATCATGCAGGGCCACCAGCACCCTCCAAAAGGTATGTGATGAGGAGTAATACTCCAGCACTGAATTTGAGCCGTATAAGAATAATCGACAGCCGCATTGTCAGGGCACCCCCGAAATTCCCCAGTGTTGGTGTCCAGATTCAGCCAGCCCGGCCAACCTACTGAATCAGGGAAAAAGAAATGTGCCTCCGGTTGCCAGCCCGCGCACGAAGGGCCGGGACAGACGGAGCTAGTAATAGTAACTCCTCCTGGCGGCACAGCGAAGGGCTGGCATGCATATACATCATAATTGGCCTGGTAAGCCGGAGTATAGGTAATAACAGCCTGCGCTGGTCGGGGGCCTAGAGCCATACTTCCCAGAACCAGTGACAGGGTAATGATGGTAACCAAAAATAATCTAGAAAAGACCGATGCCTTCTGGCTCATTTCGAAATTCCATTTCCTCATTTAATTACCTCCGTATTTAGTCCGATAAATACGCTTCATTTCTCTACCATCCGGCTAAATTGCGTCGTCAGCGTAACACGGGTTTGTCATATACACGGCAGTGGGAAGCTGCCTCAGATTGAGTCGAGTAGCAGGTGCCTCCCGATTGTAGACACTGAGCCTGGGTGGTTTGAAAGACCTGTAATTTGGCACAGCACCAGCACGGTGGCTGACAGTATGCCATCACCTCGGACTGATTCATAGACCAGTAGGAGCCTCCCCTCAGTGCACACTCCTCCTTGGTTACGCCGGCATAGATCTGCCCGTTGTAGCAGCAATATCCCTTGGGCTGGCAGGCCTGTTGGGCTTCGTACTGGTTGAGTGACCAGTAGCCGTTGACCTGGGTGCACTGGCTTTTGGTGGTCTGGCTGACCTGCTGATTGGCACAGCACCAGCCAACCGGCTCGCTGTAACAGTACCAGTATCGTGTCTTTTCAGGGTTGTAGAAGCAGGGCTGGTCCGAGCATCTATTAGTGAAGCCGTGGCTGGCGGCGTCACCGGGTTCCATGCATAATTTGCAGTTATCGGGGCATTTGAAAAAGTCAGGCCCACTGTAATCAGTGGTCGTTGAAGACAGGGGTGCATTGGAATGTTCTTCATTCTGATTCAGCCAGTGGGACTTATTTTCTTTCTGAGTCCCTGTCGACCCGGGCGGCGGGCCTTCCGGCAGGAGTTCTTTGGCCAGAGACAGCGTCAGCTCAGCCTGAACACTGACACCGCCGTTACTGGCTATAATAGTGCTGATGAACTGACCGTTTTGATCGGTCGTTATGGAGGAAGCCAGATTTCCATTGGCAGTCCCCTGAAGGGTGGCGCCGGTGGGATTATCGACGCTTCCGATGCCCACACCAGCCTCGCTCATCTGAACCTGCGTGGCATTTTTCACCTTGAAGGTATAGACGGCGAAAGAAGTGGCTGTATTCAGCACCATAGGGTCAACCTTCCATATCTGTATTACAGGTTCAGCCGTGGCTGCAGCACAATTGGCATATGAGATATCTCCCTGTTGCAGTGGCGCAGCCCTGCAGACACCTGCATATGACAGTTGAGTGTAGGCGATGGCGCCGGCGCCGGCCGTTACCAGAGCAACCAGCACCAGGCAGAGGCATACTCCGAGAACGTTATTCAGGTTTCGAATCCGCTTAAAACTCGATAATCTCATGACTCAACCTCCCGTAAGAATCGATAATAAAAATTTTTATATTGTACATTTGATGTAAAAAGGGATATGGACACGGTGGACCGGCATGGGTATAAAGGGCAGAGTTTTTGGCGAGTCACTAAACTATATAGGAACATCGCTAGCGCCAGTATGCATCATGTTTAGGCTTATGTCAATAGGGTCATAGCAGTAATATAGTACTGTTTCACCCTCACCCTGGCCCTCTCCCTCAAGGGAGAGGGGATTGGGATTTTCTAAGAGGGGCTGGGCCATTCTTAAGCTCCCCACAGCGTGAGAGAGAAAGTACAGAATCCGCTCGTGGTGAGTCTGTCGAACCATAGCGGATTCCATCGAAGAAAAATATTTTGGAGATTGCCTTCAGAGCCCCTTGACAAGGCTGTTGATAGCCATTATAATATGTCTAGATATATCGAGATAGTACAAGATATATCAATAAGATAAAGGAGAATGAAATGGGCTATTTTAAGATTCTGGCGGCGATTCCGGGGTTCTTTCTGAGTGCGTTGTTCTTTATGCTGCTGTGGGGAGTTATTGCTCCCAAGATGGGCTGGCAGGGAATCGACTATCCTATGGCCATGATGATGACCATCACGCTGTGGCTGGCGGTGGCGCCGCTGGCGGCGGCGGCGGGCAGGGTCGGTGGATGGTGGCACTAGCACCAAATACATTCTCATCACCACGAGTAAAAGGAGGATACAGAAATGTTTAGAAGTAGAGCCTGGGCTGGAGGACCGTTTTTCGGTCACGGCGGCCCCTTTCACAAGGGAAATTTAAAGTACGTGATTCTTGATTTGTTGAAGGAGAAACCAAGATACGGCTATGAGATCATCCGCGCCCTGGAAGAGCGCTCGCACGGTTTTTACACGCCCAGCCCGGGCGTGGTCTATCCCACGCTGCAGATGCTGGAGGAAATGGGCTATGCCAGCTTGGCGGAGCGCGATGGCAAGAAGGTCTATACCATTACCAAAGAAGGTCTTAAGTTCCTTTCTGAACGGGATGAACAGGCCGAGGAAGTCAGAAGTCACATGAAGCACCAGTGGAATCCGGAGAACATGGGCATCATCATGGAGATGATGGGCGATTTCCGGGAGCTGGGACACCTTGTTAAGCAGCGGGCGAGGAGCATCGAGCCGGATAGGATGAAGAAAATACGTGAGATTATTGCCCGCGCCACCAAGGATATAAAGACTGCTCTGGAAGAATAGTTTTGATTTCACCCTCACCCTACCCTCTCCCATACCCCGTTGCCCAATGGGAATAAATCCTCATTGGATGCCTACCCGCCCTTCCTCCCGAGGGAGAGGGAAATGGCGAATACAAGACACGCCCCATCTTTTCGAGGTTTAGAATCCACCTGCTGGTTAAAAAGAAAACCGGGCGACATGACGCAACTTCATCATTGTCGCCCGATCTAATTTTCCTGGCGCACTTTTTGTCAGGACAGAAGTTTATCTAGATCTTCGTCTTCTCACCGCTTTCTTTCTAGCCGTAACCTTTCTCTTAGCCTGAGTAGGTGGGGGCTCAGGGGCAATCTTTCGGCGCCTGTAGAAGCCGAAGTAGTACACCAGTCCGCCGACCACTAACACTAATACCAACATTATGATCAACGGAATTGTGCAGTCCTTTTTCCACAGGATTTCCACCGTTTTTGACTCATTCATTTCAATATTGCCTTTAGCGTTGACCGGCTTCAGCTTGGCTCCAAGGTTAGCCCACCAGGTGGGCGCGGGGACGGACCCCAGTGCCAAATCCCACGTGGCGGTGCCTTCGGGCTTCCAGGATGTCTCATTAACGAAGGGGTAATCCGATTTCAGGGTCAGCAGGAAGTACTTATCGTACTTGGCTATGACGGAACCGGCTTTGGTGGGGGTAGACACCAGATTCTTGTTGAGGTTCGTAGTGCCATCCGGCAGGCTAAATTCTTGGAAAATGTATCTCGTGCTATTCTGGATATCAGAATCAACGGGGCTTGGTGCCGTGGCGCTGCAATCACCGCCTACAAGGTACCAGCCGTCGGCCCCCGGTTTGGCAACTCCGCTGGGGTCGCTGGCAAAGTCCAGATATACTTCCTTGGCATAATTGAAATAAGCGCGGTTGTCGATGTCGGTACACGGTTTATAATTTGACCCTATGACTACGTACCTGGTTTTGGCGTCCGGGCCCGGTACGATTTGGTCTACGGTCACTATACTACCCTGGCATGGCTTTGACGTAAGGGCTTTAGATTCGTTTCCTGCCATAATGGTCCACTGTTTGTCATTGACAAGCACATTTGTCTGGCCATAGGCAAGACCGGAGCCAATTTCGACTCTGCAATCGCAACCGGCGGTGCAGGTGTTGCAGGTGTTACAAGTGTTGCAAGCGTAGTAAGAGGCGCAAGTGTTGCAAATGTGGTTAGCCCAGCAATCTATGAAAAGGTAGAAGGTGCGACTTAGGATTGCACAGCAGCAAGGTGGGAGCTGGCTCATATCAGCAACTTTAACCGTTACTGCGTAGGGTCCCCCGCAGGTGGTCGGGGTGCCGGAGATTTCCCCTGTGACTGTGTTCAGGGTTAGCCCCGGTGGCAACCCGGTGGCGTTCCAGAGGAATGGGCCAACGCCACCAGTGACGGTCAGGGTCATGTTGAACGGCAATCCCTGCCATGCCCACGGAATAAACGCTGGGTTGATGGCCGAAATACATGGTTGGAGTGGGTCGACGATGATGGTCACAACGCACGGTTGCGACGGAATTCCCTCTGTTCAACAATACCAATAATACTCGGTGACTATAATCTCAAAGGTAAAGGTTTTGCCAGCGTCATCTTTACAAAAACGGTATGAAAGTACCCCGCTTTCCCCATCTAGATATGCATGTGAGTTCGGATCTGTCAACGCTGGATTCAGGCCCGACCACCAAAAATCCCAACGTTCTGCGTGCGGCGGATCCCACGACGAGCCAGTCCAGTCGAAGTCATATGTACCGGGCAGACAGGGTTTCGCGTGTATGGTTATTGGACAGGGACCAACAATTTCAATAGCAGCCTGTACAGGCTGCGTGTTCAGTGTCATCCCTCCCATGGCCAGTGACAGGGCAACTATGATGCCCAGACATAATCTGAACAAGCCCGTCAATCTCTGGCCCTTTCCAAAATTCGATGTCCTCATTTATCTACCTCCTTATTTACTCCAACAGGAAGGATTAATTTTCTCATTACTCTGCTAAATATAAACCGTCATCGCGGTAATCTCGGCTGGCAGGCTGCGTTCGCCGAGTTCGGGTCGGGGTAACAGTTGCCTCCCATCAGGCGGCACTGATCCTGGGTGGTCTGGGTAACGCTACCACTAGTGTAGTAGCATTCGCCGCGGCGCGGACAGACTTGGGAGCCTGGAATGCAGCACCAGCATGGCGGCTGGCAGACTTGCATCACCTCGGCCTGGTTGGTGGACCAGTAGGAACCTCCCCTCTGGGCACACTCGGACTGGGAGACCGGGTAGTAAACCTGGCCGTTATAGCAGCAGTATCCTTTAGGCTGGCAGGCTTGCATTGCATCGTTCTGGTTGAGGGACCAGTAGCCTCCCAACCCCTTGCACTCAGTTTTGGTGGCCTGGTTGACTGTGCCGTTGGCGCAGCACCAACCCTCCGGATCCTTGTAGCAATAGTACTTTTCAACCTGGCCGGGGGAATAGTAGCAGAGCTCGTCTGAGCATCTCTGAGTGAACCCTTGGGCTGCTGCGTCACCAGGTTCTAGACAGTTGCAGCAGCCTTGAGGGCAAGTCACAAACTTGGGTGGATAGTCAGTCGGAGGTGAAATATTTGATGTAGTCGGTTCAGGCGTAGGTTCAGTTGAAGAAACCTGCAAGAAACTCTGGTTCCCCCAATAAGAACGTTGCCCGGTCTCATTGTCGCTGGATCCTGTTAGTGCGGCCTGTGGGGGAGCAGGAGTGGCAATCGACAGCAGTAGCTTTTTCTCCAGCTTACCTTTGTCATTACTTATTACCAGCAGGGCTTCAAACTTACCATTTTCCGTTGGTATTGAGTTAGCCGGCATCCCTTTGAAAGTAAATTTATGAGTGCCGGTAGGTGGACCGTTAAACTCTCCAATAAGCACTCCCGCCTCATAAAACAGTATTTTCGTAGCGTAATTAACCTTGATGACATAGTTGGCTGCATCGCCCTCTTTTAGCGGGGAATTAGCTTTGAATTCGCTGATGTACGGCAGATTTCCCTTTGGAGCGCACCCGACTGCACCGGAAATTATGGTCCCGGCCAGCACAAGGCACAGACATAATCCGATAATCCTATTCATGCGGTAGACCTGCCTAAAACCTGATAATCTCATGTCTCAACCTCCCAAAAAGAATACTCACAACAATTTCCTGCTATGCAGCAGAAACTCACGCGCAGTTTCTTCGACGTTCCGTCTGAGATGTGTTACATGCAGACTTTTACAAGCGTGGTATCCGGTTGATGTACATTCTGGTGTGGGAGCAGTGTGTTGGCGGTAGTAATAAAAATTGAAGCCATCTGCGAGTTGATGAATTATATAGGAACATCGCTAGCGGCAGTATGAACCATGTTTTTTTATTTGTCAATGGTCGTGTCAGAACAGACTTCCTGAAGAGCGCGGCTCCGAGTTTTTAGCTTGTCGGTGCCTTCAATGCAGGCTAGATATAATGCTGCTTATATTAATCTTAGCACGGGATATTATTGCCCGCGCCACCAGGGATATAAAGGCTGTACTGGAAGAATAGATTTTGGTTTCACCATCACCCTGACCCTCTCCCGTCAAGGGAGAGGGTTTTTCTTTTTTATTCACCCACTTCCTTCATGGAATAATTTTCTTTATAACTATGTAAGCTTTCGGGGAAAAATTTAACGACTTTTTAATTGTTGCACTGCTAAAATCCTGGTAGAGGAGGATAAATCATATGGTGCAGGAACATAATCACGATGAATTGGTGGGAAGCATCGCTAACCAGTTGGAACCTATACTTAAGAAGTCGGAACAGGGCATATACATATATCTCGACGACGTTCACAAGGTGTGTAACGATAATTTCGCCAAGATGCTCGGCTATGCATCGGCGAAGGAGTGGGCGGATACTGAGGCGCCTCTGGCCAATGTAGTCGAGGAGGACCAGAAGGCGTTAATTTCGGCATATCAGAAGGCTGTGGATAGGTTTACGGCGGGTGACCTGGATATCACCATGAAAAATGTGAAGAATGACAAGAAAATAAAAGTTAAGATGATAGTAGTACCCATGGTATTACAGGGGTCTGTTTTTGCAATGCATTTTTTGAATCAGATTTGATAACTAGCCGTATTGATGAATAGGAGGTACCTGATGAGTCAAGTGGTGGAATCGCAAGGAGTACGTATATTCGATGTCAGACAGAATAAAATTGTCTACGTGGATAAGGTTATAAAAACGGATGCCGAGTGGAAGAAGCTGTTGACCCGCGAGCAGTACGAGATCACAACCCAAAAAGGGACGGAGCATCCCTTTACCTGCACCTTCGACGAGGTGAAGGAATCGGGCATCTTTCACTGCGTCAGATGCGGCACCGACCTGTTCCGCTCATCGACCAAGTTCGAGTCGGGCACCGGCTGGCCCAGCTTCTACGAGCCGGTTTCCGATTTGAACATAAGACTTATCGGCGACTTCAGCCTGGGCATGAACCGGACGGAAGTGCTGTGCGCCCGGTGCGATTCACATCTGGGACATGTATTCAATGACGGCCCGCCGCCGACAGGCATGCGTTATTGCATGAACGGGTATGCACTCAAGTTAATTAAGGAGCAGGACCTGAAGTGATGCCGCGAAGCAGAAAGCGCGATGCGCCTGACAGGGAAGTGGTCACGCTGGCCGGCGGTTGCTTCTGGTGCCTGGAGGCTATTTTTAAGGAAGTAGAGGGCATCGACAGGGTGGTCTCAGGATATTCGGGAGGCACAGCAACGAAACCGACGTACCAGCAGGTCTGCAGCGGCGCCACCGGTCATGCCGAGTCGGTGCAGTTGACCTATGACCCGAAGAAAATATCGTTCAGGGAAATACTGGCCATTTTCTTTTTCGTTCACGACCCGACCACGCTGAACCGGCAGGATGCCGACGTGGGCACGCAGTACCGGTCGGCCATCTTTTACCACGACGAGGAGCAAAAAGCCGAGGCTGAGGAGGCCATCAGGCAGCTGAACGCTTCAAACTC
>CAYPRI010000008.1:21983-32716 GCA_964413085.1 uncultured Dehalococcoidales bacterium | reverse complement strand
AGGAGCAAAAAGCCGAGGCTGAGGAGGCCATCAGGCAGCTGAACGCTTCAAACTCCTGGGGAGCGCCGGCGGTGACCAGGGTGGAACCGTTTAAAAATTTCTATCCGGCAGAGGAGTACCATCAAAACTACTATGCCAGGAACCCGGAACAGCCGTACTGCAGTGTATTGATTGCTCCCAAGCTGGATAAGTTCCGCAAGACATACCTCAAGGAAAAATCAAAAATCAAAAGATAGGGATTTCCCTATCTGGCAGTGCCCTGCCCGGCGGTCTTAGCCTGTTTCTGCTCCTGTTCGTTGAGCAGGCAGCCGCTTTCACAGGCCGGGCTGCAGACACCGTCGCAAGGCTCTATGTGCACGATGACATCGACATCGTGCGGAAAGTGAGCCTTGAAATCACCCACTATTTTATCGCCGATGCTGTGCGATTCGGCGACTGTCAACTTTGAGTCCAGCGCCAGGTGCAAATTGATAAAACGGGTGGCGCCGGCTTTCCGTGTTCTGAGCCGATGGAAGGAGCGTACCGTGGGATAGAGCGACGAAAGATAATTTTCCATCCACTCCTTTTCCTCGACGGGGATGCTCTGGTCGACCAGGTCCTGTACGGCGCGCCTTGTCAGGTCATAGGATGCATGGATGATGAGGCCGGCCACGGCGATAGCGGCGATGGGGTCGATCCAGCTTAAATTGAGGCCCGGGAAAAAATAAGCGCCCAGCCAGATGATGCCCAGCGCCACCATGACACCGCCGGAGGTGTAAACGTCCGTGCGCAGATGCCAGCCATCGGCGATGAGCGCCGCAGAATCGGTCTCTTTTCCCACTGAGAACAGCCGCTGGGATATTATAAGGTTGGCGATGGTGGAAAGCAGCATAATTCCGACGCCCCAACTGACCGTCTCCAGCGGTTTGGGATGAATCAACTTCTGTATGGCTTCGAAAATTATCCAGACGGCGGCGGCAAAAATGAGGATGGCTTCGACCGCTGCGGAGATGTTCTCTACTTTGGTGTGGCCGAACGGATGTTCCTTATCGGCCGCCTTGCCCGAAATCCTGACGGCAAAAAAGGCGATGAGTGCAGCTATCAAGTCCATTCCGGAATGGATGGCTTCGGAAAGCACCGACACCGAGCCGATGACTATACCGACTATAAGTTTGAATACCATCAGCACGCTGTTGGAGGCAACCGACAGCGCAGCTACGCTGGTCTTTTTTCTTTGTTCGGTCATTTTTTATAAAAAAATCCCGCAGGACACTTAGTCCCACGGGACATAATCCCCGTTGCCAGCTCAAAGCCCGGCTGCGCCCCGCCATTGCCGGGGCCGCCTGCTCCAAGTGCGTCTATTGATTATAGATAACAGTTAACAAGCTGTCAATCCATCGCAAATTCACTTAGCTGACCGCGTTTTCGATGAGCTCGATGCGTTTGGCTTTGCCGTTCGGTGCGAGCTCCACGGCCACGAAATCGATGCGCCAGGATTCGGGCAGGCCCTGGTGCTCCGACATGTAAGTAAGAGCTGAAGAAATAAGTTTTTCTTTTTTGGCGAAGGTCACCGATTCTTCAGGGCTGCCGAAAGCGTTGCTGGCCTTGGTGCGGACTTCGATGAAGACCAGGCAGTCTTTTTTTCGCGCAACGATGTCTATTTCGCCTTCCCGGCAGCGGTAGTTGGTGTCAATTATTTTATAATCCTTCTTTTTGAGGAAATCCCGGGCAAGCTTTTCGCCGGTGGAGCCAAGTTCCTTACGTTTCATCTAGTGTTATCCTTCATTTTTTGTGGCCTCTATGACCGGGGCGAAGGAGTGGCGGTGGATGGGAGACGGGCCGTTCTGCTGCAGGTAGGCCACGTGCCTCTCGGTGCCGTAGCCTTTGTGGTCGGCCAGGCCGTAGCCCGGGTGCTCGCGGTCGAGCTCTACCATTATCCGGTCGCGGGTGACCTTGGCGATAATTGAGGCACAGGCGATGGAAATGCACATCTTATCGCCCCTGACTATGGCTTTCTGTGAGATGCGGAGCTGCGGCAGTTTGAGGAAGTCTATCAATATATAATCGGGAGGAATGGCCAGCTGCTCAACAGCGTGGCACATGGCGATTTTGGTGGCGTTGACGATGCCGATAACATCAATGGTCTGCGGCGCGATGATGCCCACGCTGACAGCCACGGCGTCCTGTTGAATTTTCTCGAAGAGCGATTCGCGCCTGTCTTTCGGCAGCTCCTTGCTGTCGCGGACCGACTTGAGCCACTTGAATCGCGGCGCCGGCGGCAGGATGACAGCGGCGGCAACCACCGGGCCGGCCAATGCGCCTCGGCCGGCTTCGTCGACGCCGGCGATCAGGCGATAGCCTTTAGCGCTGAGCCCGTTTTCTTCAACCAGGCTCGGCGGTTTGGTTTTAGGTTTTTTAGCTTTAGCTTTCAATGGTACCACCGCCCAGAACTTCATCATTCCGGTAAAAGGCCACGGCCTGTCCCGGCGTTATAGCTGGCTTCGGCCGGTCGAGGTTGATTACCACTGAGTTTGATGATGGATGTAGAGTGGCCGATGCTTCCGGTGACCGGTAGCGTATCTTGACTGCTATTCTTATCGGTTCAGATGGCTGCTTTCCAGAGACCCAGTTGACGTCGCTGGCAGTCAGCCGGGATTGATAAAGCTCCGCTCTGGAGCCGATAGTCAGCCGGCTTTTAGCCGGGTCTATGTGGGTGACATAGACGGGCTCGGCAGCGGCCAGTCCCAGACCGTGCCTCTGCCCAACTGTGTAAAAGGCAGTGCCCCTATGCCTGCCCAGCACGGTGCCACGGCTGTTCACGATATCGCCGGGAGCCGCTTTCAAATACATGCTTAGAAAGGTGCCATAGCCGCCGGTGATGAAACAGATGTCCTGGCTACTCGGTCTATCGGCCACCGGCAGTCCCTTTTGCGCTGCCATCTCCCTCACCTGGGCCTTGGTGTATTCACCCAGCGGGAACATCACTCGGCCAAGCTTATCTTGCCCCAGCGTGTACAGCAAGTAAGACTGGTCTCTGTCTTTGTCACAGCCCTTCAACAGGTGATAGCCGTCTTTATTATGTTTGGTTCGGACATAATGTCCGGTGGCCAGAAAATCGGCGCCCAGTGAAAAAGCACTGTCTAGAAGACGGCCGAATTTTATGTGCCGGTTGCAGGCGACGCACGGATTCGGTGTCCGCCCGGCGGCGTATTCGCGGCAGAAATAATCCACCACACATTCCCTGAACTCCTGCTCCATATCGATTAAGTGGAATGGTATGCCCAGACTGTGACAGACGTTTTCGGCGTCGTCCACGCTCTCGGCCGAGGGGCACGTCCGCTTTTCTTCTGAAAACAGGCTCATGGTCAAGCCGATGACCTCGTGGCCGGCTTCCTGGAGCAAACAGGCGGCTATTGCGGAATCGACACCGCCGCTGAGGGCTACCGCCACGCGTTTTTTAGACATGCCGTTAATTAAAAGATATCCTTGGATTTAAAAGGAAGCGATAGGTTTTGATTATACGCCAACGCTGCGGTGGAAGGCTAATTGAAGGTTTCTATGTCTGGAGCAGATGGCTGACCCTAGCCCATATAATTTTGCTGATTTCAGCACGGGGCAGTGTGCCGTCGATTACCAGCCAGCGCTCCGGCTCGGCGGCGGCCAGCTCCAGGTACCCATCCCTGACTTTGCGGTGGAAGACGATTTTTTCCGCCTCGAAACGGTCTTTGGCTGGTGTCGTTTTCCGGCTCAAGCCCGTGTCGGCGGGCATGTCCAGTAATACGGTGAGATTTGGCTTTATGTCCTGGGTGGCAAGGTAGTTAATCTGTTCTATTGTCTCCAGGTTCAATCCGCGGCCGTAGCCCTGATAGGCCAGCGTCGAATCGGAGAAGCGGTCGCAGATGACCACTTTGTCCTGCCGCAGACCGGGACGAATAACCTCGTCGACTATTTGGGCGCGGCAGGCGGCAAATAGAAACAGCTCGGATAAAGCTGAGATTTTATCCTGAAGCCTTTTTTTGAGGACGTATCTCAGGCGGTTGCCCAGCGACGTGCCTCCCGGCTCGTGCGTCAGCACCACGGGTATGCCGCGACGGACTAGACGTAGGTACAAGGCTCTGGCCTGCGTGCTTTTGCCGCAGCCTTCAGAACCTTCGAAAGTGATAAACAGACTCATTAGGTCATAACCATTGTGTCATTGCGAGCGAAGCGAAGAAATCTCATCACATATTGAACTTCAAATGAGATTGCCACTTCCGCCTGTCGACGGACTCGCAATGACAATGGAATTATTGCCATAGATATGACTAGCCTTTAATTATCTGGACTCTTCGCCGGGGCTCTTTGCCCAGGCTGTGAGATGCCAGGCCGTGGCGCTCAGCCACCAGGTGCTGCAGGCGCCGGATATAGGCGTTCTGCGGGCTTAATTCCACCGGCCCCTTGCCCTCCTTCACCTGCTCGATGGCCTCCTCGGCTTCGGCCATAGCCGAGGTCGGTGGCTCTTTCTGCAAGGTGAAAATGGTATCGAGGCACTGTCTCATCTGGGGCAGGTTGTTGCTTTTTACGGCGTAAATGGGAATGCCGGCGGCTTCGGCATCTCTTATCTTCTGAGGTTTACGGTGGTAGTAGTTCTTAACCGTGAGAAGCAGGCTGGCCTGTTTAATATCGTTTGTTATCTCCAGCTTGATTCCTTTTTCGCGGGCGGCTTCCTCAAGCTTGGCCCGGTTTATGCCGAAAAGATGTATCCTGGGAATTTCCCTGAGCGGTGCTGGTTCCTTCTGTTTTGCCGGACCGGGGGTGCTGGCTCTCTCTCTTTTAACTTCACCGTTTTCATCAAACCAGCGTACTTCGGTTTCGGCCGGCCGGCCATGAAGAACAGCATCCACCGCCTGGCCCACGTCGGGGTGAACGGTGACCCTGTCTCTTTCCAGCATCTCGACGACGATATCGAAGGTGGGCGGCGCCTTACGTTCCAGTACGGACTTCTGCGTGTGCCGCCGTCGCGCCTCCTCGTCTCCAAGTGTCACCGTCTGAATGCCGCCGATAAGGTCGGACAGCGTCGGATTCATCATCAGGTTCTCCAGCGTGTTACCGTGAGCTGTACCGATTAGCTGGACGCCGCGCTCGGCAATTGTCCGGGCGGCTTCTGCCTCCAGGCTGGTGCCGATTTCATCGATGATGATGACCTCGGGCATGTGATTTTCCACGGCTTCTATCATAACGGCGTGTTGCAGGGTAGGTGTTGGCACCTGCATCCGCCGGGCATGGCCTATGGCCGGATGCGGTATATCGCCGTCGCCGGCGATTTCATTGGAGGTGTCAACCACAATTACCCGTTTTCTAAAGTCGTCAGCCAGGACGCGGGCGACCTCTCTGAGCATGGTTGTCTTGCCGATGCCGGGGCGTCCCAAGAGAAGGACGCTTTTACCTGACTCAACCAGGTCCTGGATTATCTTGACGGTACCGAAGACAGCCCGGCCGACACGTAGCGTCAAGCCAACTATTCGTCCCTCGCGGTTGCGCATGGCAGATATACGGTGCAGCGTGCGCTCGATGCCGGCGCGGTTATCGCCGCTGAAACAGCCAATACGGGAGACGACATGCTCTATATCGGCGTCGGTTACTTCGATATGGCTGAGAATTACTTCCTGATGTGGATAGCGGGCTTCGGGAGGTCGCCCCAAATCCAAAACTACCTCCAGTAGCTCGCTGTTGTCCGATTGCTGCAGCAACGCCTCGCGGATGTGGAGCGGCAGAACGCCGAGCAGAGCATCTAAATCGTCAGCAACTACCCTTTGCAATCACCATCTCCTGTTTTGTCCACCGTCATTGCGAATCCTTCCGCAGAAGGGTCTGGTAATCCATGTGGGGTGGTGTGAGGAGATTGCTTCGCTCCGCTGGCAATGACATATTGGGAATTTCTATGCATTACCATCTCCTGCGGCTATGTCCAGAAAATATTTGTGCAGTCTCAGGTCATCGGTCAATTCCGGGTGGAAGGCGCAGGCCAGAAGCTTGCCCTGCCTGACTGCCACCGCCTTGCCATTTAGTAGACATAATACTTCAACGCCGCCTTCTACTTTTTCTATGATGGGGGCCCGGATAAAGATACCGTGGAAAGTGCCGTCGTGGAGGGCGGGTATTTTCAGGTCGGTTTCGAAGCTGTCCACCTGTCTGCCGAAGGCGTTTCGCTTGACCTCGATGTCCATGGTACCGATTGGCTCGAGTTGCAGGTTTAACACCTTCTTGGCCAGCAGCACTAGGCCGGCGCAGGTACCGAAGATGGGCAAGCCTTTTTTAGCCAGACTTCGTATCGGCTCCATCAGCTTATAGTCAACGAGCAATTTGCTGATGGTGGTGCTCTCGCCGCCGGGTATAATCAATGCATTGAGGCCATCAAGCTCGGCGGGTAAACGGACGGCGACGGCTTCGGCGCCTAAAGCGGATAGCTTCTGTATATGTTCAGTCACGGCTCCCTGTAGAGCCAGGACACCAATTTTCACGCTACTTACCAGCCTCTGGTGGCCAATAACTCCTCTGGCGGTATGGTTTTTATATCACGTCCGGGCATGGGTATGCCCAGCGCTTTAGATACCTCGGCGATAATAGCCGGGTCCTGATAGTGGGTCGTCGCTTTAACGATGGCCTTGGCCCTCGGTGACGGGTCGCTCGACTTGAAGATGCCGGAACCGACGAAGACACCCTCGGCGCCAAGCTGCATCATCAACGCAGCGTCAGCGGGCGTGGCCACTCCGCCGGCGGCGAAGTTGACCACGGGCAGTTTACCGGTATTGTGTATTTCCAGCACCAATTCCAGCGGAGCGCCCAGGTTCTTGGCTTCCGCGGTAAGCTCATCGACGGGCAGCGACTGCAGCCGTCGTATGCCATCCTGGACGGCGCGCATATGCCTTACCGCTTCTACGATGTTGCCGGTGCCGGCCTCTCCCTTGGTACGTATCATGGCCGCGCCTTCAGCAATGCGCCTCAACGCCTCGCCCAGGTCGCGACAGCCGCAGACGAAGGGAACTTTAAAATCGTGTTTCCAGATGTGGTGGCTTTCATCGGCAGGCGTCAGCACCTCAGATTCATCGATGTAATCGACTCCCAATGCTTCCAGGACCTGGGCTTCCACGAAGTGGCCTATGCGGCATTTGGCCATAACCGGTATGCTGACTGCTTTCATTATGGCTGTAATGATGGTGGGGTCAGCCATGCGAGCCACACCGCCGGCAGCTCTGATATCGGCCGGTACGCGTTCCAGGGCCATGACGGCGCACGCGCCGGCGTCTTCGGCGATTTTGGCGTGCTCCGGCGTGACCACGTCCATGATAACGCCGCCCTTAAGCATCTGGGCCAGGCCGCTCTTAACTTTCCAGGTACCCTTATCCATTTTGCTCATAACATATTCTACAATGGTTTAATAGCTCTCGCAAATTCAAACAGCCCGAATTTGTGACATCGGAATTATATCACTTGAGACAGTGAAATAATAACGAGTGAGCTGGGTGCAGGGGCAATTAGCAGTGAAGATCAAGTGATACTTATCGTTCCAGGTATTGTTTTTATGGCCGATGCGTCATATAATTGCAGGCAAATCAGGGGAGACCATGCAACAGATATTCGCCTGCCCGAGGTGCGGTACGTCGAATTATTGGGGGCAGCCCTACTGTTCCGGCTGCGGTGCGCCTCTGACCGTATCCTGCCCGAATTGCGGTGCCTGGATGTCCTCATCGGCCGGATTTTGTACCAACTGTGGAGCACAGGCCGGACAAGCAGCGCCACAACAACAGCCGGTACAACAGCAAAAACCGGCATCGGGCTGGGCGAGGGTAGGAACGGTTATATTTGCCCTCGGTGTGCTGATTATAATCGCCGGTCCCGTCTTTCTTATGCTCAGGCCGGAGGCCGAACAATCCACGGCGACGCTGATAAAAGTCGTTATCGCCGGCGCGGTGGTGCTCATAATCGGTCTGCCGCTGATGTTTAAACGCTAAACTACAACAGCGGTCGATTCTCCAGGAATGACGCTCAAGCTGCTCTGTCCGCTTATGTTATAATCCCGATGTGAAAATACTTGGCATTGAAACCTCGTGCGATGAGACAGCGGCGGCGGTAGTGGAAGATGCGGATAGCATACTGTCGAACATCGTAGCCTCTCAGGTTGATATACACAGCCGCTACGGCGGCATCGTTCCCGAGGTGGCTTCCCGCCAGCACCTGATAACCATTTTGCCGGTGCTTGAAAGTGCCATGTCGGCGGCCAGAGCCGACTGGAAGGATATCAGTGCCGTGGCGGTGACCATCGGACCGGGACTGGCCGGTTCCCTTCTGGTAGGGGTGAATGTGGCCAAGTCCATCGCCCTGGCGCACCGGCTGCCGCTTATGGGCGTTAACCACCTTGAGGCCCATATCTATGCCAACTGGTTAAGTAAAGATAAGCCGGCATTTCCCTGCCTCTGCCTCATAGTTTCCGGAGGGCATAGCGACCTGGTGCTGATGGACGGGCACGGCCAGTTTAAAAAGCTGGGACGGACCAGAGATGATGCCGCCGGCGAGGCTTTCGACAAAGCGGCCAGAATTCTGGGGTTGGGCTATCCCGGAGGCCCGGCCATGGAAAAGGCGGCGGCAGACAGCGAGCCTTCGTTTCCACTGCCCCGTGCCTGGCTCAAGGGCACAGATGACTTCAGCTTCAGCGGCCTTAAGACAGCGGTGCTTCATCTGGTCAGGGATAACGATTTTTCAGATCCGGTGCGCGTGGCCGAAGCGGCATCGAGCTTTCAACAGGCGGTGGTCGATGTGCTCACCACCAAGACCATTCAGGCGGCGGAAAGGCTCGGGGTCAATCAGATACTTTTATGCGGCGGTGTGGCTTCGAATACAGCTCTGCGCGACAGCTTCAATGGTAGTTCGCCGGTGCCGGTGAAAATACCGGCGCCTGGCTTGTGCACAGATAATGCAGCTATGGTGGCCGCCTGCGGTTATTATCATTTCCAGCAGGGCAAAGTCGATGGTCTGGACATCGATGTGGTACCAAGCCTCAGCCTGGGCTAGCATAAACGGGACAGGACAGGCAGTCCCGGTGACGGCAGCAAGCCTGGAAAATGTGAATCAGCCCCTGCTGCTGGCAGGCTGAAAGGCGCACACCGGTTCCAATCCTGAGTTGCTGTCTCATGTAACGGGTCAGTTCGTTATCCGTACGCGCCGGGTATCCGCGATAAATTTCCAGGGCTCTCTTTTTAAGCTTTGAATCGTAGTCTAAATCCGCAATGGCGGCAGTGAACGGCAAGACGGTGTTCAAGGCAATGGCGGAGGCTCTCTCGCAGCCGATGAGTACCGAAGTCCTGCCGGCAGAAACTCCGAAGTCGAAGTGATGTTGCCAGTAGCCGTGGGACTCCACTGCCAGGCCGCTTTCCAAATGGCAGTGCCCCTGATGTTCCGGTGCCGTCCTGACCAGTTCCAGAATACCGGGGAATAATCTAGACCGTTGATAGCGGTGCAGCAGATAGCTCAGGGCGATAAGGCGGCGGGTAGGGAAGTTATGGGGACGTACCCTGAAGAAGCACCAGTCCGTTTCCTTCATGTGCTCAACAGTGCCCACGGAACGCCATATTTTTTCTAATCTGTGCGCCTGTCTGTCGATAGCCTTCCCCTGTCTCTGGCAGGGCAGTAAGCCGGCCTGACCCAGCAGCAGCGCCTGCATAGATATTACCGAGCCACTTCCGGTCAGTTCACCGAGGGGCAGCCTTCTCGCTAGCTCCTGGCACGGCTCGGCATTCTGAGTATAGCCCAGAGCCCGGGCAACGCCGCCATAAAGCAACTGGTCCGCGTCCTGATTTTTCAGGGCTTTACGGAACGCGGTTGCCTTAGCCTTAAACCTTTTCACACCGGCAGCGATGAGCAATGTGCTGAGGCTACCGGTATCCAGACGGCTCCCCGGAGCGGGGCAAAAACTTTGCTTGTTGGCGGGCTCATTAAGGAGTTCGTCTATGGACGCGCTGACAAACGGGCTGAGACAGATGGTGGGTATGACCTTTCCGTTTTGCCGTCTTGTCACTGCTGAGCTGTCCGTTTGCCAGACCACGTGCAGAGCTATGTTGTTATATTTCGGGTCCTGGTGATGGCCGTGGGCCTGCCACTGACTGGATCTGACGTGGACTTCCACATCCCCGCTGACTATGTTGCCGTTTATGCCGAAAACGGCGTCTGTAAAATCGCAGCCGCTGCTGTTGCTGGCTCTGCCAGGAAATATGATATGAAGCCATTCGCCGGTGTCAGCCATGGGATACCTCACCCGGTGGCTTTGCCACAGCCGGGAAACCAGCCTTTCTGTGATCTTATTTTTCAATTAATTACACGTTTACGTGTACGAGATAGTAAAAAAAATTTATAATTTCCCCTAAGAATAGCTTTTATTCATTTGCCTTTTTCTTGTTCTCAGGTGAATATTTGAAGCCGGAACGTTCGGCTACCAGTGTCAGCAGCGTGGCCGAGGCCCCCCTTGGCCGGTACATACCTAGCTCCCATTCGCTTATGGTCTGCTGGCGGGTACCCAGTTCCTCGGCCATTTTGGACTGCGTCAGCCGCATATGCCGGCGCAGCGCCCGGACGCCCTGCCCGTCCCATTCGATTCGCCGTCTTTTCTCCATGGTGACTTAATTTTACACGTTATAGCGTATAAAATCAAGAGCACGGCGAAATTTTATTAGCCCGCGACCTAAACCTCTTTACAAAGAAAATCTACTGTGCTATTATTATTA
>CAYPRI010000008.1:0-21883 GCA_964413085.1 uncultured Dehalococcoidales bacterium | reverse complement strand
TTAGCCCGCGACCTAAACCTCTTTACAAAGAAAATCTACTGTGCTATTATTATTAGCACTCTAAGTCTCAGAGTGCTAAATTTCAAAGAGGAGGTAATTATGGCAGTAAAACTCGATCCCTTGGGCGACAGGGTAGTGGTAAGGCCCAGTACCAAGGAAGAAGTGACGAAAGGAGGCATCGTCATACCGGATACGGCTAAAGAGAAGCCACAGGAGGGTGAGGTTCTGGCAGTGGGGCCGGGCAAAATGACCGAAGACGGGAAACGCATACCGTTGGATGTGAAGGTCGGCGACATTGTGATATATGCCAAGTACGGCGGTACGGAGATTAAGGAGGGGGACGAAGAGCTTATTATCCTGAGGGAAAGCGATATTTTAGCCAAGAAGAAAAAATAGAAAAATCTATAAATATAAAAACAGGAGGATATTAGATGGCAAAACAAATTCTTTATGGTGAAGAGGCGAGGCGAGCTTTAAAGGCGGGCATCGATGCCCTGGCTAATGCGGTTAAAGTAACACTAGGACCTCGGGGACGTCCCGTAGCCCTGGATAGAAAGTTTGGTGCGCCCAATGTAATAAACGACGGCGTTTCCATCGCCAAGGACATCGAGCTGCCTGACCCCTTCGAGAATATGGGAGCCCAGCTGGTTAAGGAAGCAGCCGTCAAAACCAACGATAAGTGCGGCGACGGCACGACTACAGCTACGGTACTGGCCCAGGCCATCGTCAATGGTGGCTTCAAAAATATTGCTGCCGGGGCCGACGCCATGTCTCTTAAGCGTGGTGTTGAAAAAGGAGTGACGGCTGTAATTGACGACCTGAAAAAGATGTCGACGCCGGTAACCACCAAAGAACAGGTGGCCCAGGTAGCCACCATTTCGGCGGCTGATGCCGAGGTCGGCAGTCTAATCGCCGAGGTTATGGAAAAGGTCGGCAAGGACGGCGTCATTACGGTTGAAGAGTCCAAGGGTTTGCTCTTTGAAACCGAATACGTCGAGGGTATGGAATTCGACCGCGGCTACATCAGCCCTTACTTTATCACCAACCCCGAGCTGATGAAGACCGAGCTGGAAGACCCGTATATACTTATCACCGATAAGAAAATCTCGGCCATAGCCGACCTGCTGCCCATACTGGAGAAGATACTTCAGGTATCCAAGAACTTCGTGGTTATCGCCGAGGACGTAGAAGGCGAAGCCCTGGCCACACTGGTAGTAAATAAGCTAAGGGGCACCCTCAACTGTCTGGCGGTGAAAGCCCCTGGCTTCGGCGACAGGCGAAAGGCCATGCTTGAGGATATCGCCATTCTCACCGGCGGCAAGGTTATATCCGAGGAAATAGGACGGAAACTTGATTCGACCACTGTTGCCGACTTGGGCAGGGCCCGCAAGGTGGTGGCCGACAAAGACAATACTACTATCGTCGAGGGCAAGGGCACGGAAGCGGATATACAGGCTCGCATCAAGCAGATAAAGGCGCAGATCGACGAGACCACCTCTGACTATGACAAAGAGAAATTGCAAGAAAGGCTGGCCAAGCTGGCCGGCGGGGTGGCTGTAATAAAGGTTGGTGCCGCCACCGAGGTCGAGCTCAAAGAGAAAAAGCACCGTGTAGAAGATGCCCTTTCGGCTACCAGAGCTGCTGTCGAGGAAGGCATTCTACCTGGAGGCGGTGTGGCCCTGATAAATGCAATGGCTGCGCTGGATAAAATTAAGGCAGAGGGCGATGAAGCTACGGGTATAGCCATTCTGAAGCAAGCTCTGGAAGAGCCGCTGCGCTGGATAGCCATTAACGCCGGCGAGGAAGGTTCAGTGGTAGTGGATAAAGTCAAAAGGAGCAAGAAGGGCACCGGATTCGATGCTCTGAAGGGCGACTATGGTGACATGGTAGGTAAAGGCATTATCGACCCGTTAAAAGTTACCAGGACCGGCCTGGAAAATGCGTCCAGTATCGCCAATATGATTCTGACGACGGAATCGTTGGTGACCGACATACCGGAGAAGGAAAAAACTCCACCGATGCCAGCCATGCCCGAATACTAAACTTTAAAAATTCCAGATAATGAAGAGCCGTTCTTCCGACGAAGAACGGCTTTTTTCATTATGTGAAATGGCACGGTGCCAGTGTATTTTACAGTTTGAGCAGCTCAGCCAAAGGCTCCTCTTTTTTAACCGGTCCTACGATGGCTAGATTCAGCTTTTGACCGATGAAGAGCTTTCTGGCTACGCGTTTGAGGTCTTCGATGGTGACCGCCTCGACCATTGCTATCACCTCGTCGGGCGTTAGTATGCGCTTAGTTAGGAGTTCCTGCGTTCCCAGCCAGGCGGCCACGTTCCGGCTGGCCTCCAGGCCCAGCAACAACCGCCCTTTGGCAATCTCCTTTGCCTTCTTGAGTTCGGCATCTGATATGTCCTCTTTAATTTTGGAAAGCTGGTCGATAATAGCTTCTATGGCTTTGTTTACCCTGCTGGAATCGACGCCGGCATAGACGATTACCGCCCCGGAATCGGAGAAGTGGTCGGCGTAGCTGTGAATATCGTAGGCCAGGCCCTGCTGCTCCCGGATCTCGGTGAAAAGACGGCTGCTCATGCCCTCACCCAGTATGGTGCTGAGCAAGTCGACGGCAAACCGGTCGGGGTCGAAGTAAGAAAATCCGGGGACGGCCAGGCATAGCTGGACCTGCTCGGTTTCCCTGAATTCTATTTTCATACCGGGAGCTTGCTGTGAGAATTTATTCGGGAATCCCGACGGGGAGATGGCAGGCTTCCATTCGCCCAAAGATTTACTAACTGTGTCCTGTATTTTCTTTTGATTGATATCACCGGCGATGCTGAGTACCGTGTTGTTTGGCAGATAGGCGGTTGAGAAAAAGTCCAGCATTTGCTGACGCGTCATGGCCGTTATCGTCTCTCTGCTTCCGGCAATGTCCCGCCCCAGCGCCTGCCCGGGCCACAGGGTTTCATCTATCAGCATGGCCACCCGCTGCCTCGGTGAATCAAGGCTCATATTTATTTCTTCGATGATTACCTGGCGTTCGCGGTCTATATCCTCGGCCGCGAAACGTGAACCGCGAAGCAGGTCTGTTAACACATCCAGAGCCATAGGGAAGTGCTCGCTGGTTACCCGGCACCAGTAGGTGGTTAGCTCTTTATCGGTGCCGCCGTTCAGTATGCCGCCGACGCTTTCGATTGCCTCACTAATATCTTTAGCGGTGCGGCGTTTTTCGGTGCCCTTGAAACAAAGGTGCTCGATGAAATGTGAGACGCCGGCTACGGAGTCAGTTTCGTAGCGCGAACCTATGCCGAGGAAAAAGACGACGGATACGGAACGGGTGTGGGGCATCTCGCTGGTTAGAAGGCGCAGGCCGTTATCGAGTGTGATTTTTTCATACATAATAATAAAATTCTACCCGTCGCCTCCCTCCGGCGTCAATAAGTAATCGTCGAGGTGCAAGTATTGACCTTATTTCCTACCGCTGCTATACTTGACCTTCGTCTGTGTATAAAGAGGAGGGGCGTGAAGTATGAGAACCTCAACCGCTAAGCTTACCTTAATGGACGCGACTATCGCCAGGACAGGTGTCCTGTGGGATACGGTGCTGGTGCTTGGCTTTGCCTGCTTAACTGCTGCTTTCGCACAACTAAGTTTTTGGATTGGCCCGGTGCCGATTACCGGGCAGACCTTTGCCGTACTGGTAGCTGGTGCTCTTCTGGGCAGCCGGCGCGGCGCACTGAGCCAGCTCAGCTATCTGGCCATCGGCGCCACCGGAATACCATACTGGTTTGCGCTTGGGGGGCCGCCCGGAATAGCTCGACTGGTTGGTCCCACCGCCGGTTATTTGGTGGGCTTCGTGGCCGTGGCATTTATTGTCGGCTGGCTGTCGGAAAGGGGCTGGGACAGGCGTGTTTGGACGGCGGTTCCGGCCATGCTTGCCGGCGAAGCGGTACTGTATATTTTTGGGTTGCTGTGGCTGTGGCATTTTGTTCCGGCAAATAATTTGCTTCAGGCCGGACTGTATCCATTTATCATCGGTGACCTGATAAAGGTTGCTGCGTCGGCGCTGACTTTGCCTGCCGGCTGGTGGCTTCTGCGACGATTTCGCAGTTAAAATACTTCGTATGAACTGGTTCTTGAGATCATCTATATGGACATAACATGGCTGGGTTATTCATGTTTTCGTATCAAAGGTAAGGAAGTTACGGTTATCACGGACCCTTATCCTCCGGGTATGGGTTATTCTCTGGGCCGGCCCCAGGCTAACATCGTGACCGTGAGCCACCTTCATCCCGGGCACTCTTACACACAGGCAGTCAGCGGTGAGTACAAAGTGATTAAAGGCCCCGGGGAATACGAATTGAAAACAACATATATTACGGGCATAGCCAGCTGGCACGATAACGAGCAGGGACAAAAACTGGGCAAAAACACAATTTATGTTGTGGAGATGGATAGTGTCACACTGTGTCATTTAGGCGACCTGGGCCATCAATTATCAGCCGAGATTGTGGAGGACGTTGGAGATATCGATGTATTGTTCCTGCCCGTGGGCGGCGTCACGACCATAGGCGGTGCCACCGCTGCTGAAATAGTGAGAAGGCTGTCCCCTAAAATAGCCATCCCCATGCACTACAAGACATCGACATTGAAAAAAGACCTGGAGCCGATAGATAAGTTCCTCAAGGAAATGGGAATAAAGGAAATTGCGTCTCAGCCCAAGCTTTCTGTAACCCGGACCAACCTGCCTGCCAGCACACAGGTCATAGTACTGGACTATACACGATAGCATAGGTTTATTTGCCCTGTTTCGGCTACTTCATCTTTGACATACTTCCTGCTTCTTTCGTAGAATTAGCCTGGTCATGACGTTAGCCAAGACACTCTACGATTTGCAGCAAATCGACCTTGACATTCAGAAAGAACAAGAGATATCAGATGATATTAAGCGCCAGCTCAGCGAAAACGAAGCCTTAGTCCAAGCCAGGGCTGAAGTGCAAGCTGAAAAGTTGCGCCTGTCTGAAACGGAAAAACAGCAGCGGGATTTGGAATACGAAATTGAAGATCTGCGCAGCAGCATCAAGCAGCTTAATGATAAGCTTTACGGCGGGAAAGGACAGAACCCCAAGGAACTGGTCAGCCTGGAGAAAGAGCTCGATATTTTCAAGACAAAACTAAGGCAAAGGGAAGACGATTTACTTGACCTGATGGCTGACATTGAGTCGGTAGAAGACAGGATAAAGATAAACGGACGGAAACTGAAAGAATTAGAAGAGCAGTGGCGGCAGGAACAGAAAGAGCTTATGGAGAAACAGGCCGGAGTGAAAAGTCGGCTTACCGAGCTTCATCGTCAGCGGACGGCGATGGCTTCCGACATCGCCGGTCAAGCTCTAGAACTTTACGAAACGATAAGGTCCAGGAAAGGACAGGCTGTCGCCAGGATTGAGCAGGGCCGATGCCAGGGTTGCCGACTCAATCTGGCCGTAAACGAACTGCAGCGTGCCAGAGCCGGTGATTTAATCCAGTGCAGCAGTTGCGGTCGCATTCTTTGTCTGGCCTAACAATTATCATTGTCCAGCTTTAAGACCTCATAAGGTCACGTGACTGAAATTCGGTACTTCATACAATGAATTTGAAGATTTATACTGACGGCGCTTCCTGGGGCAATCCCGGGCCGGCCGCTATCGGTGCTATTATTAAGGATGAGGATGGTGCTGTATTGGTAAAGGTTTCGCGGTATATCGGCGAGACGACTAATAATCAGGCCGAATATCAGGCTGTTATCGCCGGATTGAAAGAGGCCGCCAAATTAAAAGCGGAGCGGGCGACGCTATATGTTGATTCGGAACTGGTAGCTAAACAGCTGACGGGTAGATACCGAGTAAAAAACCTTTTCCTGTTTCCCTTACATAAGGAGGCCAAGGAGCTGTGCCAGAAATTTGCCAGTATATCCATTGTTCTGGTTGGGCATGACGGCAATCATGAAGCCCATGCATTGGCTAAGGCGGCGCTGCAGAAATTCGCCGTCTGAAATTTTAGATTTGACGACCTTTATACTACGGTGTAAAGTGAATGGCGGGGCTAAGTAAAGCGGGTGACCGCTCTGGTTGCAAAATCAGGGAGGAAAGTCCGAGCTCCACCGGGCAGGGTGCTGGGTAACGCCCAGGAGGGGTGACCCTACGGAAAGTGCCACAGAAACATACCGTCCTTCTCCGGAAGGATAAGGGTGAAATGGTGAGGTAAGAGCTCACCAGCGGTCAGGTAACTGGCCGGCTGGGCAAACCCCACCCGGAGCAAGACCAAATAGAGGGTTTATGGGACGCCCGGCCCTACCCCGGGTTGGTCGCTTGACCCCGATAGCAATATCGGGGCTAGATGGATGGTCACCGCTCCGATAATATCGGAGTACTGAACTCGGCTTATAGATTACTTAGCCCCTTATTCATTTACGCACTTATCAGCAGCCTCTTTTCAATAAAGGAAATGTCATTGTCGACTGATTATTTTTATGCTATAAAAAATCTAAAACCGGTCGGAAAATCTTGTGTAAAAATTCTGGGAAAAACAGCTAAACTTTTAACGTGATTTTGGCGTTCTTTTTTATATCCACCATGAATTCTTTGGCCCCTGAAATTCGTGATTTCATATTATTCTGCATAGAGAGGCGCGGCTCCGATTGGCCGGTTCTTTATGACGAGATGGCACTGGTAGCTGGGCAGCGTCTGTTTAAGGGATTGGGTCGTGACGAGCTGGAACAAATGGGGCTTTCCTTAGCCCTGGACAGCGTGGACAGGACGCTGGAACTGGTCAGAGGGGTCATGGCCCAACAGAACAGCTGAATTTTTAATTTCCCCCGCAAACTGCTAAAATATCCGCCATATTTCTGTATTATGTCCATAAGGACGGAGGTAAATCATGCGTATCAAAAGAGCTTTTCCATTTACTGTTCTGATGGCAATTCTACTCCTTATTTTGCCCGTGTTGGGTAGCAGTTGCGGCGCGATTGTTGAGAGAACCAGCCCCGCCACAACCGCCACTGAAAACGGTGCGCCTACAACAAGCAGTTCTACTCTGACGCTAGTTCCCTCAGGGGACGTACAACTACCTGCTGAGTTTGATATTCTCAACGAGGCCTGGCAGGCGCTAAACGACAAATACGTTGATAAAGATAAACTGGACCCAAAGAAACTTAGCCAGGGCGCGGTCAGAGGGATGATGCAGTCGCTCGACCCGTTCAGTTCCTACGCCGACCCTGACACACATAAGCTGGAGGTGACCAATCTTTCGGGCAAATTTGAAGGCATCGGGGCTACTATCACCATGAAAGATAACGTGCTGACAGTAGTGTCCCCTATCATCGATTCCCCTGCCGAAAAAGCGGGCATCAAGTCCGGCGATAGGATTCTTGAGATTGACGGTCAGCGTACGTCAGCGTTGAGCCTTGTGGAAGCCACCTTTAAAATTCGGGGACCGAAGGGTACCTCGGTTAAGCTGCTGATCCTCCATGAAGGAGACACTGAGCCCGTTGAGATTTCCATCGTTCGCGAGCAGATTACGGGCAAAACCGTTTCCATGGAAATGCGAGACGATATCGCTTATATCAAGATTACCCAATTCCTCCAGACGACCGGTAACGATTTGAGGGCAGTTTTACTGGAGGCTGTAAAGCAGGGTGCCAAGGGTATCATCCTGGACCTCCGGAACAATACCGGCGGTTTGCTTACATCGGCTGAGGATGTACTCGGCCAATTCCTGACGACGGGAATTGCGGCCAAGGTAGTGGATAATACAGGGACGGAAAGCGTGGTGCCGCTCAGGCCGGACGGTGTAGCCGTGAAACTTCCTATGGTGGTACTGGTCAACAATGGCAGCGCCAGCGCCAGTGAGATCGTGGCCGGAGCTCTTCAGGACTACGGGCGGGCCAAAGTGGTTGGTACCAAGACGTTCGGCAAAGGCAGCGTTCAGGTCATTCTAGAGCTTAGTGACGGTTCAGCACTGCACATTACCGCATACAAATGGCTGACTCCGAACGGAAGGCCGATAGACGGCGTCGGGCTGACGCCCGATATTACTTCGGAACTGAAAGACGAGGCACTGGTGGACTGGGCTGTTCAGTATCTAAAGGATACGATTAAAGCCCAGGTATTGGAATACGCCCTAAGCTAGCTTTCTATTGTGTCCTTAGTGCTGGGTATCATCCCTGCAATTCGTTCATCGAGCCGCGTGGCAGCATCTAGTGCCCGGGCCAGCGCTTTGAACATGGCTTCGGCTTTGTGATGGTCATCAACGCCGCTTAAAACTTTGGCATGTACGTTTATCTTCGCTTCAGAGGCGAAAGAAACAAAGAAGTGGCGAATCAGGTCAGCCGACATTTTTTCGATATTCTTGTCGCTAAAAGCGGCTTCGAATTCAGCGTAGCCTCTGCCTCCGATGTCCAGCGCTACCATAGCCAGGGCGTCGTCCATTGGAACTACGGCATCTCCCATCCGGACCAGGCCGCGCTTCTCGCCCAGGGCCTGGTTTAAAGCTTTACCCAGGCAAATTGCAACATCTTCTACAACATGATGCTGGTCAGGGCCCGTGGCTGAAAGTTTTATATCGAATATTCCATGTTGAGCTAGTTGTCCTAGCATGTGGTCAAGGAACCGAATTCCCGTCGAAATTTCAGACTGGCCCTTACCATCTATATTCAGTTCAACCTTTATTGAGGTTTCCTTAGTTTCCCTGGTCACCGTACTTTTTCTATCGGCCATCTGTTTAACCTCGCTTTTAATATAATTGACATGTTAGCGCATCTCTTTTAACGACGCAATCAAGACATCGGTTTGCTCAGGTTTGCCGATGCTGATCCGGAGGCAGTCCTTCAGTTGTGACGTATCGAAGTAGCGAATAAAAATTCCCTTCTTCTGCAAACGCTTGTGTACCTCTCCGGCATTACCTTTTATGACACGGCACAGCACGAAATTGGCCTGAGAAGGATAGACCTTTAGCCAGCTGAATTTGGTTAGTTGCGATATCAACCTTTCTTTCTCTTTAACAATAGCTTTTATTGTACCCCGCAAGTATTTAAGGTCACGGAGCGATTCCAGGGCAGCTACTTGGGCTGCGGTGTTCACATTGTAAGGTTGTTTTATTTTCATCAGGTATCTAACTATGTTCGCCGGGAAAATACCGTAGCCAACCCTAAGGCCGGCCAGCCCTGCCCATTTGCTGAAAGTTCGGAGGACGATTAAGTTGGCGTATTTTTGGACCACGGGTGCCACCGTTGTACTGCTGAACTCGTAGTAGGCTTCGTCAACTACCACCACAGCGGCAGAACTCAACAGCTCCAAAATTACGGGCTTCGGCGTTATATTACCGGTGGGATTGTTCGGTGAGGCGATGAAAATGATCCTGGCACCTTTATCGATTGCTTTCCTAGCGGCTGCTCCGTCTATGGAGAAGTCGGGCTTCCTGGGAATGCTCACCATCTTGCCGCCGCACACATCGGTACTGAATGGGTACATGCCGAACGTCGGTGGGCAATTGACCACCTTGTCTCCGGGCCGGATGAAGAGGCGTAAAATTAGGTCGATTAGCTCATCGCTGCCGCTTCCGGCCAGTATATTTCTGGTGCTTATACCAGTATATTGGGCCAGTGCTTTTATCAACTCCCGCTGTTCCGGGTCGGGATAGAGGTTGTAGTACGGGTAATTGGCCAACGCCCGTTTTACCCGTGGCGAGCAGCCATATGGATTTTCGTTCCCATCGAGCTTGATAACCTTTTCTTCCGGAATGTCGATGCGCCGGCTCAGTACATCTGTCGGCTCAATGGGTACATAGGCCGGCATAGCTTTTACATCCGGCCTTATCAGCTTTTCGATGTCTTCTGGTGAAATCATTTTGTCTTTTTCCCGCTGCCTTTTAATCTAAGTTCAATTGCTTTAGCGTGACCTTCGAGCCCTTCAGCCTGGGCTATGGTTACAGCTGCCTGAGCCGATTCCTGGGCAGCGACTTGGGACATGTCGATAACGTTAGTTACCTTCAAAAAGTCTGAGATACCTAGCGGTGAACTGAACCGGGCACTGCCTCCGGTGGGCAATACGTGGCTAGGCCCGGCGACATAATCGCCCAGTGGTACCGGAGAGCTGTCGCCAACGAAAATGCAACCCGCGTTTCGTATTTGTGCCGCGTAAGTCCCGGCATTTCGCAGCATCAACGATACGTGCTCAGGCGCGTATAAGTTAACCAGTTCGATGGCCTCCTCAGTACTTTTTACTAGCACTATCAGCCCCCTGGATTTTAAGGCATCAGCAGCAATTACCTGCCGTGCCAGTTTGGCCAGTTGTTTGCTCACCTCATTGTCAACGGACCGGGCTAACTTTGGCGAAGTAGTTATCAATATAGCTGAGGCCAGCTGGTCATGTTCAGCCTGTGCGATAAGGTCGGCGGCGCAAAGAGAGGCGTCGGCTGTGTCATCGGCCACTATTATTACTTCGCTGGGCCCGGGCAGGCTCTCTATGTCCACCGTTCCGTAGACCATTTTCTTGGCCGTAATAACGAAGACATTACCCGGCCCGCAGATTTTGTCCACTTTGGGTATAGATTCCGTGCCGTAAGCCAGTGCGGCTATGGCTTGAGCGCCACCGATTTTGAAGATGCGGTCGACTCCGGCTATATCAGCCGCCACCAGTGTTGGCGCCGGAACAGAACCGTCTTTTTTAGCCGGTGTCGCCATGATAACTTCTTTTACTCCGGCTACCCGTGCCGGTATAGCAGTCATCAGCACTGTGGATGGATAAGCTGCTGTGCCACCAGGCACGTAAATGCCAACGCGCTGCAGAGGCCTTATCAGACAACCGAGGCCGTCGATGAGAAATCCCGGTTCAAGCCTCTCTTTACAGAGTCTGTGGAATCGCTCTATCCTGTCAGCAGCCAACTTCAGAGCTGCCAGAAGTTTCCTATCTATTTCCTTAGAGGCAGCCGAAATTTCCTTTTTAGTTACTTCCAATGACCTCAGCTCTACGCCATCCAGTTTCCTGGCGTAGGCCATGAGCGCTTTATCGCCCCTATCGCGTACGTCAGCAAGTATTTGCTTTACCACATCATCAGACGATGCTTCAAACAGTACCCCTCTGGTTAATAGAGGTTTTGCCTTAGATAAACCTTCTACAATTTTCATGTCAGTTACCTTTGACTGCCCTACGCAACATTTCGAGCAGAGCCCCGACCTTTTCTCTTTTAAAGGAGGAGCCCAGGCTTCCTTTGTTGCCTATGAGACAGGCTGTTGACTGCAATATGGTATCAATTATCTTAAGATTGTGTTTGGCCAGCGTCTTACCGGTCTGTGTATTTTCTATCAGCAGGTCGGCATCCTCCGGCAAGAAAGCCTCACTAGCCCCCCAGGTTGGGATTAGCCGATATCGACTTGCATGTTTATCGCGAAGATATTTATCGGCGATATTGATGTATTCGGAGGCCACTCTTACCGGTGCCACATTTGCGGCTTGTGACTGCATAACTTGACTGATGTCAGCGGCCGGAAATTCCTGGCTGACTACGGCAACAACTCTCACCTGGCCGAAGCCAAGGTCCATTACCTCTATGACCGGGCTCGAAGGGAAGCGACTGACATGGTCGAGTAGCCAGTCTTTTCCGGTAATAGCCAGGTCAAAATTACCGTTGGCTACCTGTAGGGGCATATCCTGCGGCCGGATAACCTTGGCCTGTATCCAGTCTGCCCTGAATATCGGTCGACGGCTTAACCTGTCTTCAGAATAGCCGTCGACTTTGAGTCCGGCGCGGTTAAGCAGCTCCGCCGTTGGCGGCTGCTGATGTCCGTCTGGCAATGCCAGCCAGATTTTTTCTCCGCTTGAGACGGGACGAAAATCATTGGAACTTTTAGCAGACTGAGTTCTGATTTTAAGCCACGGTTTATCCTTCATTTCCAGTGTTCGACTGAAATAGCTAATTATGCGACTGACGTTCTTGGCCTGCCAGCTCTCTTTGTTGGCGATGAGAAAGACATGAGAGGGCATTAACGTTTTAATTGCTTTCAAGTTTAGTAATTCCAGTTCCCGCTCGTCTTTAGCCCACAGTAGTGCCAGGTCAGCGTTTTCGGGCGGGTAGGCTTCAGCTGCCCCCCACACCGGAAATATATTGAACCTCCTCAGCCTTAGGCTCAGCGCCGCAAATTCAGCCAGGTTAGGATACTCCGTTACAATTCGCCAGTTACTTTGTCCATTGCCTAAATCCAGCGCGCTGGTTATCTTGCCGTAGCGGCTGGCAGCCAGGAAGACATTGCCCTTGCTATATTCCAGGTCAGCTACTTTAAGCACGGCGCTGCTGGGGTATTTGGCCAGTAGCTCTTCAATCCACTCCAGGCTACAGATGCCCAAATCATAGTTGCCTACAGCCACCTGGACCGGTATGTCCTTCTCCTGAAATATCTTGGCTGAAAGGTCAGGCAGCCTGGTGGATTTCAGACGATAAGCCCGCGTGCCGGGAGTATAGTCTGCGAATTCGAGCCCAGCCTCCTTCAGTAGGCAGGCTGTGGTAGGCAGTAGCTTACCCTTAGGTAAAGCCAGTTTGATGCTCTCGACTTTGGTTGCTGTCGACAAGTTATGCCGAGCCTCCGACCGTTTTGATGACTTCGGCTATCGAAGACACATCTTTCTTCTGGTTTCGGATAAGGTCGGTAATAATAAATGTTGGAGGTTTATCCTGTATGACGACCTGCCAGCGCGCAGATAGCTTACGATTATTGAAGTCGAGCTCGGTTACGAAGCCGGCCTGCCGTAGCTCTGCCGCGAGCTTGAAAGTATTGCTAACAGCGTCCGTCTTTGCCGAATCGCAGCGAACCAGAATTTCGGGCCCCTCAATTTGCTCAACTTTAGGCCGTACGAGGTCGGTCAGCGGTTCAAGATACAAAGCAAAGCCACAGGCCGGCGTTTTTTGCCCGCCTATCAGTGGTATAAGGTTGTCATACCTGCCGCCACTGCCGATTTTGTGGCCTCGCGTCGTCAGTTGAAAGCAGAGACCTGTGTAATACTCGAAGCCCCTAGTTGATGTTATGTCGATCTGGTATCGGCAGTCCAGAACATCCAGCAGTTCTGCGATTTCGGCGAAATTGGTCAGTGCTGCTTTCAAATTCGGAGGCAGCTTGGGCATGGCCTTAAGGTTTTCCAGAAAGCCGCTGGTCTTACCCTTGAGGTCGAGAAACAGTGATACCAGCCTGCTCATCTCAGAGTTCTTCGGATTAGCTTCTGTCAACGCCTGCCAGTCGCCGTCCAGAATCCTATCCAGCAATCTGACCTCTTCATCCGGACTCAGATTCAGCTGCTTTATCAGCGCATTAAGCACGCCGGCGTGGGATAACTGTATCTGAACTTCTGTAATACCTAATTGTCTGCTGGCATCAACAGCCAGCAGAATTAGCTCGACATCAGAGGCAGGCTTGCTGCTGCCAATCAGTTCAACCCCACACTGCCATATTTCCCGGTTCTCGGTGCCTGTTTCCTCAAAAGCAAAAACATTGGTGACGTAGAAAAGTCTGGCTATCTCGCCCGGCGGCAGGTTTTCAATATACAGCCTGGCAACGGGGATGGTGCCATCGGGTCTCAGTACCACTCTTTCACCGCTCCAGCCGTCCCAATCCAGAAAAGAATACACCTTGCTCAACATATTTGGCGTCAGCGTGCCCGCGGCCGTAAACAGGTGCAGGTATTCCAGTGTTGGGGTGCGCACTTCTTGATAATCCCAGCTCCGGCACGACTTTCTGAAGGCGTCTTCAATGAAGCGGAAAGACTTCATGTCTTTCGGCATTAAATCACGGGCGCCCTTGCATTTTTGGCTTACTATTTTTGGAGTTTTGTTCAATTCGACCTATTCTACACTAACGAGCTTTTGGCTTCAATTTGAGTTTATTGACAGACATACATTCCCTTGACTGCATTGTTTCGAAATTGTTTAAAAAGGAAAGGGGACTCCAGCGGTGCCCCCTTTAGGTGCTTTATGGCCTGGTATTGAGCCTAGCGGCGAGCTAGCAGAACTACGAGCACAGAGACTAGAACCAGAGCACCGAAGATTATGGCAATAGTTGTACCGCTGGTACCCCTGCTCGTGGCGTGGCTGCCCGTGTCATTTATGGTGAAGCTGCCTCTTTGCCCGCCGACGTCTATTGTGTAAGTCCCGGGCTCAGACCTGGTTATGGTAAATTTTACCGGTTGTGTAGCCTGCGGGCCAATGCTGACCAGCTTTGTTTGTTCTACCTTTCCATTTATCTTTAAGGCCACATTTAGGCTGCCGGCTTCATCACCGGTATTGACCACATTGGTTATGATTGTTACCGGCTGACTCGCGGAAGTCTGCTGTGGGTTGATATTCAGGTATTGTAACGAAATCTGTGCCGGATTTATGTTGTTTGGCATTGTTGGTGATACATGTCGTTCTGTCGGAACTGCCGGCACTGGCACCGGTACTGCTGGTCCACCCGGATCTATGATGGTGCCGTTGGCTACTCCGTCTGCGTCTCCTGTGCCACCGTCAGTTAGATGGATGGTCACGATATTGCCAACCACTGAAACAACGGGTATCTGAACCCACTGCCCGTTGATGCATTTCCAGTATTGAGTGTTGGCAGGCATGTTGGAAGGAAGGACGATGATTATGGTCACCGTTGAGCCGGGGGCAATACTGGTGATATTGAAGGAGAAGAAGCCGTGGGGAAAGGTAAAGCCTGAAAGGGTCCCGCATGGTGTTGTAGCCGCTGCTGTCAGATTGATGATGGAGCCGCTGCTGGTGGTGAATCTGGCAATACCGGTGCCGGTGGCCGTGTTGACGCTCTGCGAGGGCTGGTTCACCATGAATCCATTGGTCAACGTACCGGTCAGTGGCGTACCGCTGCCCACAGGCGGCGTGGTCACCGAGACATCCCTGGCTCCCAACGCAGCACTGCCGGCGATGGTGATGCTGGCGGTTATCTGATTGTCATTGTTCACCGTAAAGCCGTTGACTGTTATCCCGGCACCGAAGCTGACCGCATTGGCTCCGGTAAAGTTGGCGCCGGTGATAATGACATTATTTAGCGTCTGCCCCAGGTTGCCGGAGGCCGGGTTTATTGAGGTTAATGTTGGGGGGAGCTGTTGGCCGATGGCATAGAGGTTACGGTCAGCCGAGCCGACATATATGGTGCCATCGCCGCCTATGGTCGGTGAGGATTGGACATCGCCCCCGGTGGTGTAGCTCCACAGCAGGCAGCCGTTGGCGGGACCGATGGCATAGAGGTTATTGTCACCCGAGCCGAAATATATGGTGCCATCGCTGCCTACGCGGGGTGAGGAGTCGATAGGGCCCCCGGTTGTGTAGCTCCATTTTAAGTTGCCGGCAGTTCCATTGTCGCTGAGGGCATAGAGCTTAGTGTCAGGTAAATATGAGCCGAAATATATGTTGCCGTCGCTGCCTATGGCCGGTGAGGAATAAACAGTGTCCCCGGTGGTGTAGCTCCACTTTAAGTTGCCGGCGGTGCCGTTATCGCTAATGGCATAGAGATTATGGTCATCTGAGCCGACATATATGGTGCCGTCGCTGCCCATAGCAGGTGAGGAGTGAACACCGTTCCCGGTGGTGTAGCCCCACTTAGGCCATGGAACTGCTGGCCCGCTATAGGGACTTCTGCCCGTATGCTGGAGGTCATGGCGGAACATCGGCCAGGAGGTAGCCGCCAGGCTGGCATTGGTGTAATTCAGTGGAAACAGCCCACCCCCTACCAGGGATAGCGCCACAACTAAACCGAGCAATAATCCGCGTGCCTTACATATACTACGCATTCTTCTCACTTTATTGCCTCCCCGATGTTATTTATCCGGTTTCGATTTCAAGAATTACGGTTTTGTTTGGACAATTTCCCGTTCTGTGTTTCTTCTCTTGGTAGGAGATAATAGTTTAACAAAATACATTTGTTAATAAGTTGTTCAGAGATTTTTCAACGTTTGGGAATCCATTCAAGTGTCGATAAATTTGCGATTGTTTTATTGATATTTTTAATTTACTTGTAGTTCCTTGACAAGACGTGTTTGCCGTTAGAGAAGGTGTTAAACTATAATTTATTCGTTCTGCGGCCAATGTTTAAAACCAGGTTCCGCCTCTGTTTCATAATCATTCTGACCGTCCTGTCAGCAACATCAATCATTTCCGGTATAGTTAGAGCAGACTCGCCGAAGATAGAAGTATTAACGGTAGACGGCACTATTGTGCCCGCCGTTGCCAGTTACCTGGACAGGGGCATAAGCCGGGCGGAATCCGAAGGCGCCGTAGCCTGTGTCATTGAACTGAATACGCCGGGCGGGCTGCTGAGTGCTACGGAAGATATCGTACAGCGCATTTTGAATGCCAAAGTACCGATTGTAGTATACGTTACACCTCAAGGTGGTTGGGCGGCTTCAGCAGGCACGTTCATCACTCTATCAGCTCATATTGCCGCCATGGCCCCAGGGACGAGCATCGGCGCAGCCCATCCGGTCAGTGCCGGCGAGCAAATGCCCGAAGAGGTATCCAAGAAGGTAACCGAGTATTCAGCGGCCTGGATAAGAAGTATCGCTGAAACACGGGGTCGTGACCCGGTACAGGCGGCGCTGGCGGTATCGGAGAGTAAGTCATTTACAGCCTCGGAAGCCCTCGACGCCAAGCTGATAGATATTCGAGCTGATGATCTGGAAAGTCTTATTGACCAGATGAACGGCTGGAAGGTGACCTTAGCCAGCAGCGAAGAGGTTACCATCGATACTACGGGATACATACTTATCGTAAACGGCATTAATCCGATTGAGCGCTTGCTTCAAGTTATCAGTGACCCTAACATTGCATATATATTACTGACCTTGGCCACGATAGGTTTGATAACCGAGCTTTCAAATCCGGGACTGATATTTCCCGGCGTTATCGGCGGAATTTGTCTTTTCCTGGCCTTTTATTCTCTGGGTGTACTTAATGCTTATTGGGCCGGCGTTCTGCTCATATTCCTGGCCATCGGACTATTTGTGGCCGAAGTATTTACGCAGGCTTACGGCGTACTCACCGCCGGCGGTATCGCTTCATTAGTTATCGGTTCTCTGATATTATTTAGTCATAGCTCACCGGAAATGGAAGTAAACAGATTTCTAATAGCCGGAGTAGCCATTCTTCTGGCCGGCTTCGTAGCCTTCATCGTAAGCGCTGCGGTTCGAGGTCAGCGACGCCGTGTGGCCACCGGGATTGAGGGTTTGCTCGGCAAGACGGCTTTGGCTAAAACCGTACTTAATCCAACGGGGACGGTTCTGGTTGATGGTGAACTGTGGAAGGCTGAGCTGGACAATGGTAAAGCAGAACCCGGAGAGGAGGTGACCATAACCAAGGTCGAAGGACTGAAATTGTTTGTGACTCATAGAAAAAGTAAAGGGAGGAAAACGTGAGCATAATTCTTGTAATAGTTATCGCAATTATAGTCATAATATTGCTGGCAGCCTCGATAAGGATTGTTCAGGAGTACGAACGCGGAGTTATATTCCGTTTGGGGCGGTTCGTTGGCGTCAGAGGTCCTGGATTTATCCTGCTTATCCCATTCATCGAGCGCATGGTTAGAATCGACTTGCGTGTGGTTACCATGGACGTGCCCAGCCAGGAATGTATTACGGTGGATACTGTTACCGTTAAAGTCGATGCTGTGGTCTATTTCAGAGTCATGAAACCGGAAGATGCCGTACTTAACGTGGAACAGTATATCAGAGCTACTTCATTGCTATCTCAGACCACACTGAGAAATGTAGTCGGCCAGTCAGACCTGGAAGACCTGCTGGCGCACAGAGACAAGATTAACGAACGGCTGCAATCGCTGATTGATGAGGGGACCGAGCCGTGGGGTATAAAGGTGAGCATGGTGGAAGTCAGAGATGTTCAGTTGCCTGATACGATGCAAAGGGCGATGGCTGCCCAGGCTGAGGCTGAGCGAGAGCGACGGGCTAAAATCGTCCATGCTGAAGGTGAAGCTCAAGCAGCCGAGAAGTTGGCTGAAGCCGCCAGGGTTATCGGCAGCCAACCTGCAGCCATTCAGCTCCGCTATCTGCAAACCCTGACTCAGATATCCACCGAAAAAACCAATACTATAGTATTTCCCTTACCCATAGATTTAATTGGGCCATTACTTGGTAAGTTCAATCCGCCGAAGAAGTAGCTAGCGTTTGTCCCTGTTACGGCAGGGCTGGTCTGAGAGATTAATCTTTTATTACGGTGACGTCGCCGGCGACAATCTCAACGAGGCTGCCATCAGCTCGCCTGACGATCAGGTTGCCGTTCTCGGCTGTTGTTTGAGCCCAGCCCTGCTCTATGGTTTTCCCCGTGTCTACTTTTATTCTATGGCCCAGAGTCTCCATATTTCGTTGCCATTCCAGGTGAACCGGTGCTCCTTGCTGGGCTTCTAAATATAGCTGTTCCAGGTTATTCAGCAATTTAACCACAAGCTCGGTATGTGATATTTCCCTACCTGCTTCGTGTGACAGGCTCGTGGCCAGATCGGCGATTTCAGGGAACTTCCGAGGACTGAAATTAACGTTTATGCCTATGCCGATGTCGGCAAAATTCACCGTACCTTTGCTAACCTCGTTCTCTATGAGTATGCCGCAGACCTTTTTACCGTTAATCATGACATCATTAGGCCACTTGATTCGCGCCTCCTGTCCGGTAACCTCTTTGATAGCCCGGATGACCGCCAGGGAAGCAATCATGACCAGTTGGGGCAAGTTTTCCAGTGCAGGTTTTAGTATAACAGACATGGCCAGGCTGCCCTTGGGCGACAGCCAGGTTCTGCCGATGCGCCCTTTGCCAGCTGTCTGAGTGCCGGCTATGACCACAGTCCCTTCACCGGCGCCTTTCTTTACCAGGTTTCTGGCTGTCTCCATAGTGGTGGCTAGTTTGGGGAAGTAATACAGTGTCTTCCCTATAAACCTGGTGTTCAACCGATTTTTGATCGAGGACTCGATATTATAGTTGTTCATACCGGTTCAAAGTTTCTAATAGGCTGGTCAATAAGTATACTTAGAGTTTTGTATAGATGTCCATCTTGACATTTTAGCCAAAGCCAATTAGCATTGAAGCAATATATTAAGAATTAAGGTAAATATGGAGACAAGGGATTTTGAATTTCTAACTGATAAAGTCGCTGCCTTGATTCTTGAATCCAGCCGGGTGGTAGTCTTTACCGGAGCCGGCATAAGCACCGAGTCAGGTATACCTGATTTCCGGAGTCCGGATGGCATCTGGACGAAGTTCGACCCCGATGATTTTACAATTCAGAAGTTTATGAGCAGCGAGAAGACAAGACGGCTGCAATGGCGTATGATGGCGGAGGGCGGTCTTCTCAAGGATGCGGAACCGAACCAAGCCCATTATGCGGTCGCAGATCTGGAAAAACTGGGTAAACTTTCCTGTGTCATAACTCAGAATATTGATAACCTTCACCAGAAGGCGGGAAACTCACCGGACAAGGTTTTTGAGCTTCACGGCAATATTAAATTTGTGCGCTGTATGAATTGCGGCCGGCGTTTCCCGGTCGAAGATATACTCAACAGACTGGATAAAGAGGAAATTCCCGATTGCCAGTTTTGCCGGGGTATATTGAAGCCAGATGCAGTGTTTTTTGGTGAGGCGTTGCCACAGAAGGCTTTAAACGATGCCATAAAGCATTCCCGCAACTGTGAGCTTTTCATTGTCATCGGTTCTACCCTCGTCGTCTATCCTGCGGCTTATATGCCCATATACGCCGTTGAGTCCGGGGCTAAACTTGTTATTGTTAACTTGAGCCCGACTCCGATGGATTCCAAAGCCGTCGCACTGATTACCAGCAAAGCTGGCGAAGCCATGGGCAGCATTGTGGCTAAAACGAGAACCGTGTTGGCAAATTCGAGCGGGTGTAGAAATGGAAAACGAAACTGAAACGAAGAGCAAGGCTGAACGCAGGCAGCAGAAGAAAAAGAAGAGAAAATATAAAATTCACGGCAGCAGCCTGAGAGTCATATACCGTAATGCCGTCATGAAGAGGTTAAGAGAAAAGAAGTAGCAGACTTAGATAATCTTCGTGAAAAACAAAGAATGCTAAATTGTCTTCGGAGGTAACGAAATGAAAAGGCTACTATATCCACTGGTATTGATTCTGCTGGTGACCTTTGGGTGCCTGTACACGCCAGCTGCAGTGCCTACTAAACTGCCGCCAACCGCCTACATAGATAGCATAACGCCGTTGAGTCCCGTCTGTGGCGAAACGGTGACTTTTGCCGGCCATGGACTGGATCCCGACGGCACTATTGGCGCATACAACTGGAGGTCGAGCAGAGATGGAGATTTGAGTACGGCAGCCAACTTTTCCACATCGTCTTTATCTACGGGAACCCATACTATCTGGTTCAAAGTTCAGGACAACGATGGACAGTGGTCTACGGATGTTCCAGCAACTGTAGTAGTAAGGGCTGCGACTGTAACCAAACCGGTTATAAATTCCTTTACCGCCAGCCCGGCAAGCATTCTCCCAGGCGGGTCATCAACGTTAAGCTGGGATGTAACTGGATGTACCACAGTTAGTATAGAGCCGGGCGTAGGCAATGTAAGCTTGAGTGGAACAAGAGTTGTTCTGCCTGCAAAGACAACAACCTATACTTTGACTGCCAGCAACGCAATTGGGACAGTAGCTGCCACAGCACAAGTGGTTATCGGTGAGCTACCAGTGACAGAAATAGAGCTGTATTCGATCATTTCGGAGGATGGACAGGTGAGGCGAGACGGATATGTTGGCCAAGAGCCGGATGTAGGTGACACAAAGTCGGGCGTACCCATTCAGGCGTTTATTAGCTTCGATATTTCTATGATACCAAAGGAGGCTACTATCAAGTCAGCTGTGCTTGATTTAAGCGCGGCTCAAGTAGTTGGTGACCCGTTCCATCTGCTAGGTGACCTCAAATTATACCAGTGTCAGTATAAGACTCTAAGTGCCAAAGACTATGAAATCGGGCCAGTGCTCGGTACTTTGCAAACGTTCTCAATGGCACCGACGCGACCCATTAGCTCCACCACACTTACTAACTCGATCCAGGGCCAGGTTACCGCTGAAGCAGACCGTTTTCAGCTTCGCTTTCAGTTTGAAAAGCCACAGGCCTATAATAACCAGCCTGATTATTTAACGCTGGGAGAGGGTAAGAGTAAGCTCACTATTCAATATCAATACTAAGGCCTAATGCGGATGTCTTGTTGTCTTTAGCGTATTTTGTTACAGTAGAGTTGGGAGGTGGGCAATGAAAAAATTGGTTTTTATAGCTCTAGTGGCAGTGCTGGTTTTGACTGGCTGCACCGCGGGCGTGCCAATCGTAATCCCCGGCCAGATGCCGGCAATCGAGTCTTTTGATGCCAATCCGGCAAGTATCTCGGCTGGTGAGTATTCCACACTAAGTTGGACCGTTTCCGGCGCTACCTCAGTAAGCATCGACCAGGGAATAGGCGGCGTGGCCTTAACTGGATCTAGGGCTGTTTCTCCTGCGGCGACTATTGTTTATACACTGACAGCTTCAAGTTCATCGGGAAGTGTTACGGCTACAACACAAGTTATCGTCGCCGGGGCAGTACCTCCACCCACGCCTTCAGGATTTCCGACGATAAATTCGTTCATGGCCAGCCCATCGATTATAACCCTTGGTGATTCAACCAGTCTAAGCTGGAATGTGTCCAATGCCACATCGGTGTCTATTAACCACGGGGTTGGCAGCGTTTCTTTGGTGGGAAATATCATAGTTTCGCCGCCGACAACAACAACCTATACTCTGACGGCAGGCAATGCTAACGGCAGCGTTACAGCGGCCGCGGTAGTACAGGTTTCAGGAGTGCCTTCACCACCACC
>CAYPRI010000007.1:2476-46167 GCA_964413085.1 uncultured Dehalococcoidales bacterium | reverse complement strand
GCGGTGATTCCACCGAGGAACCATTCCGGCAGTTAATGGACTGCCTGAGAGACAATAAAAACCCGGAAAAGGTTCCCAACCTCGTCTGGAAAGACGGCCTGGGTAAGATGCACGAAAATCCCTTCACTTACGTTCCTGCCGACATCGACAATATCATGGTCAACCATTTCGGCCACGTGATTCGTTCGGTTATCAGGTTCCGTGATTTCGCCAGCTACACACCGGTCAAGGACTGGGCTCGCTACCCGATCACGGCGGTCCTGACCTGTCGCGGCTGCACGGAGAACTGCGTCATCTGCGGTGGCTCAGCTGCTGCCTTCAGAAAATGCTATAACCGGTCTAAACCTGCTTTCCGTTCTCCGGAAACAGTCATTCGCGATATAAAACAAATCTCCCATTTCAGCAACGGACCAATTTTTATACTGGGCGACCTCAACCAAGCAGGCGAAGAATATGCCAGTCGCGTTCTCGACCTGCTCACACAAAATCCGGTAAAGAACCAGTTCATACTGGAACTTTTCTATCCGGCGTCCAAGGATTTTCTGCGACGTATGAGCCGCGCCTGTCCTGACTTTTGCCTGGAAATTTCGCCGGAGTCGCACGACCCCGCTATAAGGAAAATAATGGGCCGGCCTTATTCCGATAAAGACCTGGAACAAACTTTAAGCGATGCTCTGGAAGTCGGATGCCGCCGCCTGGACGTGTTCTTTATGATCGGTCTGTCCAAACAAACGCCGCAGTCGGTATCGGATACCATCGATTACTGCGAACATCTTTTCAAAAGGTTTCACGGTGATAGGCGCCTGTCGCTGTTTATATCGCCGCTGGCTCCTTTTCTCGACCCGGGCAGCCTGGGCTTCGAGCACCCTGAGCGCTTCGGCTACCATGTACTGTTTCATAAAGTGGAGGAGTACCGACAGGCCTTAATTTCGCCGACCTGGAAATACTCTATGAACTACGAGACCGACTGGCTAACACGGGGGCAGAATGTTGATTCCTCTTACGATGCCATATTGCGTCTGAATAAACTGCGTGTTAAATACAACATAATACCCCAAAAGCTGGCGCAGATAAGCGACCGCCGCCTTAAAGCAGCCTGGGAGATGGCGCACCGAATCGATGATTTATTATCGAAGAACGATACGGAGGCAATAGAACGCCTCAAGCCGGAGGTCGATAGGATTAACGCTTTCCCAGTTGCTGAAAAAATTCAGCTGGAAGTGCCGCCGCCTCTGATTAGATTGAAGCCGTTCCGGGCACTGTGGTACTCGCTGACGGGCCAATAACCTTTATATTCCTAAATTATTGCCACAAAGTCCCCTGTCTACCACCTTTATTCGATTCATATACCCAAAAATTTAACGACTTTTTAATCTTCTCACAGCTGTTTTTTATAACTTTTCAAGTACTGATGCCTTAGTATATCTTTAGGCCAACCGAAACACGTTCGATTGTCCTAGGAGGATGACATGAAAAAATTAGCTTTGGCCATGATATTAATGGTTTTATTGTCCGGAGCATGTACTCAGCTCTACCCTTCGGGCGGCGTAGCCAGCGCATCGATGCCTGTAATCACCAGTTTCACGGCTAATCCGTCCATAATTACGTTGGGGCAGTCCGCCACGCTCACCTGGAACGTGACCGGCGCGACTTCGGTGGGCATACAGCCTGATATCGGGGGTGTAGCCTTGTCAGGGAGCCTGGCAGTTACACCCGCATCCACAACTGCGTACACGTTGACGGCAACTAGCGCCTACGGCTCGGCGACTTCTACAGTTACAGTGACGGTAAACCCATCAGCTGCACCGCCGGTTGCCAGCAGCTTCACCGTCTCTCCCGCAGTTATCACACCAGGCCAGTCGGCAACCTTATCCTGGTCAGTGACAGGTGCCGACAGCGTTAGAATCGACCCTTCTGTTGGTAATGTGCCGGCCTCCGGTAGCCAGCAGGTTTCTCCCAGTTCGACCACAACCTATATGCTGACAGCCTCAAACTCGGCAGGTATAATTACCGATTCAACGACGCTCAGCGTTACCACTTATTTATCGCCCGGTTCGACATATTTCGGTTATCCTGTTTATCCCGCTCCCTACGTTACCGGTATGCCGGTCATCGTCAGCTTCGCTGCCTATCCGCCGGTGATAACGTATGGCGAATCCTCAACACTGAGCTGGGATGTTAGTGGAGCCGACACTGTCTCTATCGACCAGGGTGTAGGCGAGGTCCCGCTTACTGGCTCAATGGTGGTAACGCCGATAAACACCACTTACTTTACTTTAACTGCCACTAACAGCTCAGGTTCTAACTACGCGTCGGCCCTGGTAACGGTTTATCCCTCTAACTCTTATCCCACATATCCATATATGTATCCGTTTCAATATCCTACCTTTCCCATTATTCCTCGACCACATGAACCGCCACCCCCACCACATTACCGGCCTCCCTCTGGATCAGATAATGAAACCGGCAAACAGGGCACGGGAAACAGGGACCACAGGGGTATGCTGCCGCGCATCAATTATTTTAATAGCAGCCCAACAAATACAGACGTCGGGCAATCAGCGGAACTACGGTGGAATGTTAACGGCGCCACGTCCATCTCAATCAACCACGGAGTAGGTGATATACCTCCTTCGGGAACTAAAACAGTAATTCCGAACCATACAATGATATACACTATAACCGCCAGTAACTCTACCGGAGTGGTTCAACACAGCCAGGAGATAGTCGTTCCCAGAACTTTAAATACTAAAAAGCCAAACCAGACGGGTGGACATTGATTAACGAGTGGCTCTAAAATTCCGGGTAGATAATGCACGCATAAGCAGGAGGCCGCAACTGACCTAGATGGCGGCCTCCCTACATGTTTAATTATAAATTGATCAATATAAGTTAGTAGATGTCTGATTTAAGCTATAATTCAACACCATGAATACAAGAGCAGGGCAACCCAGTTTGCACAAACAAAAACCCGTTATACGAGAGGTACACATCGGCGAATTGGACGAGGTATCATCGTTACTGAAAGATGCCTACTTGCAATACAAAAGCTCCATCCCACCTGAGCGTTGGGAGAACTATCTGGAGGATATTATTGACGTGCGTAGCCGTCTGGAGGAGTCCGAGTTAATCGTTGCGGAGATGGACAATCGTATGGTCGGCTGCATCACGCTGTATCTCGATGCCGGGCGCTCCATGCCTGGAGCCTGGCCGCCGGGCTACGCCGTAATTCGGCTGCTGGCGGTGCATCCTGAGTATCGGGGCCGCTGTATCGGCCATGCCCTCATGGATGAATGTATCCTCCGCTGCCGCCGGGCTAAAGTAAAGGCAATCGGCCTGCACACAACAGAACTAATGAAAGTTGCTCGCGAGATGTACGAGCGGATGGGATTTGTTCGTTTCCCGGAATCTGATTTCCATCCCGCGCCGGGCATCACCGTCATGGCCTACCACTTATTATTATGAAAGCGACAATATTACAAGTGTCATTGCGAATCCTTCCACAGAAGGACGTGGCAATCTCGGCAATAAATTAACGTTGTAGCACTGACGAGATTACCACGTCGTCCCGATTTTATCGGGACTCCTCGTAATGACAGTGCAGTTGCCCCGCTACGGTTCAACAAGCTCACCTCGAGCGGGGTTTTCCCAGTCGAACGACGGCCTACGAGTATTGACAAAATCCAACTGACGCATTAGACTGATGCCACTCTATACCACCCATTAACCACTTTAAAAAACCATTGCTGGCGAGTAGTAGTGTCGATGAAAAGACACAGCAATTGCTAGAAGTATGTAAATTGCCTGTGTCTTTTTTATTTAAGAAGGGGGGTGACGGCACAGAAACAAATACTGAAAAACATGTTTCCGGGTCGCTTTACAGGGTCAATCAATAGTAAAAAAGGAGGTGATCGATTAGTGAAAAAAATTTTCTTTAGCCTGTTGGCCGTTCTCCTTATTGCGTCAATGGTAATGATTGGCTGCGGGCCAAAAACGCCGGCAGAGACCGGGCCGATAGTAATCGCCTATGTTGGTAATGTAGCATCTCCGGGCACAAAGCCGGCTATGGATATCATGCAAATGGCCTGCGACGAAATCAACGCCGCCGGTGGTGTCAATGGCAGAGAGTTAAAACTGGTAATCGAAGACAGCAAAGGCGATGCTGCGCTATCTGTTGCCGCCGCAACCAGAGCGGTGCTCGAAGACAAAGCCTTGATATGCTTCGTAGAAGGCAGGACCGAGATCTGCCTGGCCGTTACGCCAAAATCGGTTGAGCTATTTAAACAGCAGCCCCACCTGCTTTTTTATCAAGGCGCTCTGGGTAGAGAGTTGACCACGCCGGTCATGACCAATTACGACACCTACAAGTTCTGTTTCCGCGATTTCGACCCCGAAGACGGCCATTACTCAGGTATATTGGGTACATTCGCTTTATGGAAAGAGGTACTGGGGGCAAGTAAGGTCGCCTGGCTCTGGGAAGACTTGGCCTGGACAAAAGCATTCCGAAATGGCATCACCGACAATAATCTGCCCAATTGGCCGGACCTTGCCAAACAGAGCTATGGCCTGGAGACAGTCTATAACCAGGGTACCAGGCCAAAAATGGGTATGTATTTACCCGTATTAGAAGCAATAGCTAAGAGCGGGGCCGATGTAATTTTCTTGTGCTCCAGCTGGTTCACGGACACCGATGTTTTCGCCAAGCAGTGGGCTGAATCTTCAGCCAAGGATATCCCTGTATGCTTTTACGGCGGCACATCGCAGACCTACGACTTCTGGGACTTGACTGGCAGCAAATGTCTCGGTGTAATTAGTCCGTTCTATGAGAAGGACATCCCAGTTACTCCGGACGCCATTGCCTGGGGAGAGAAAGTCAAGGCAAAAGGAATTCCTACACAGAACAACGTACAGATCGCTTACGCTGACGTCTATCTTATAAAGAAATTGATAGAGAAAGTTGGCAATACCAACGTCGAGGAACTGATACCAGCGCTGGAAGGACTATATGTAACGAACGTCGGTCCGGTAACTCTGCAGGGAATAGTTGGTGACAAAGTTTCTCCGTTCTTCCACTCACGTTTTGACTGCGACCCTCATAACCCTCTGCTGCCAAACCCAATATATTTACCTGATAAGCTGGTTATTCCTATCGGTCAGTTCCAGGGTAAGGACAACGTGGTTTTGTTGGGTACGGGATTTAAGAGCACAGAGAATCCACCCAGGTATAAAGGAGAGTTCGCTGAGCCCGAAAAGTATAAGACACCGGCCCAGTTGCGGCAGGCAGCCGGCCAGTAGAATTCCCTCGATTCGCAGCTAAAAAGAAAGAGCCTCGCTTGAGGCTCTTTCTTTGTGTAAATTTCCAGTGGAATCAGTCACATAAGTATTTTTGGCGGATGTACCTGTTATCCTGACCTATGCCGCAGGATATCCATTTTACTCTGGGCGGCGATTCCGACATTTTAATGAAGTTGGTCGGAATTATAAATTTCCCAAGTTTCTTATCTTCGATCTCCTGGAAGGAATTACGTATTTTCCAGTGTGGGTTCTGCATTGCCTCAGACGGCGTTGGAACCTTCATAATGATGGGCACACCGCCACCCCTCCACTTGGACCGGGCAGCTTTTATACTGTATTCCAGCGCCTTTTTAATTAGCTCGTCCGACGTATATTTAACCGTCTCGGCTTCTATTAAACCGTAGAGCTTCTCTATTTGCTCCAGTATGTCCGTAATACGGTCGAAGGTAAACCTCCAGTCATCCTCGATTTTCCAAAGCTTCAGAATTTTTAGAAGGGCTCTGAAATCATGGTCGCGCGGAGCAGCTATAGCCACGATGCCGTCCTTGCTCCTCCAGAAACCGTACGGATATAAAGTGAAGTCGTGGCGGCCGAGCCTGGGCCTGGCTTTTTCCCAGGTATATCCGATAAAAACCGGATATCCTACCAGCGATGCGTAAGCGTCCGCGGTGGCTACATCTATCATCTGGCCCTCACCTGTATTCGCCTTGTAAGTCAGTGCGATAGCTCCACCCAGGGCAGCCTCAAGACCTGAGGTATACCACCCAATCCAGGCCCCCGCCCTGAAAGGCCAGTTATACGGCTCGGGTGAGAGGTCAGGGTCACCGATATTCGCCGCCAGACCAGAAGCCGCCTGCGAAGTTATATCTGAGTCAGGCATATTTCGGAACTCCTTGGCTCTGTCAGTATATTGGCCGTAGGGAGTGATGGCTATATAAATCAAGCCTGGATTAGCCTGACTCAACTGCCTGTAGCCGATTCCCCAGTTATCCGTTTGACCGGCTGGGTAAGTTTCAATAATAACGTCGGCCTTGGCTGCCAGCTTGTTAAAATCTTTGCGGCCTGCCGCCGTTTCTAAATCCAGTTCCAAATATTTTTTATTCCTCGCCTCCATGAGAAAAGGAATGCCCACGCCGTTGGCCTTAGCCCCATAGGGCGTCATTCTCCTTGCCGGATCGCCTTCCGGCGGCTCGATTTTAATAACCTCAGCCCCGAATTCAGCGAAAAAGCTGGCGGCGATTATTCCCGAGAAATTAGCCTGGCTGGCGTCCAGTACTAAAATATCGCTGAGTACTTCCGGCTTTCCCTCAGGGCTCATCATGCTGGCTAAAAACTGTTGCCGCTCACGTCTGGAAATGCCGTACCTGACCAGGACTTGCTCTTGCTGTTTATCTTTGGCTTTGCTCATTTTGTCTGGCCTCTGCCATCAACCTGATAATTAAATATGGGGTCTTTTTCGATATCATAGTACACCGGTGGCTTGATGCCTGGCCTGTCGTCCCAGTAGCCGACGACTCTTTCCTTTTCCAGTTTTTTAATTTCCTCTTCAGATAATTTAAAAAAGGTTTTCAGTATGTAGCGATTGTGATAGCCGAGCGGTCTGGACAACCACTTTACTCGTCCGGGAGTCCTGCTCAACATAGCTGATGGCCCGGGTAAAACGAACTTCCGATACATGTCGTCGTTAAAGGCTATTACACTTCCCCTTTGCCTTCGCCACTCGTCGTTGGCTAGCTGGAAATCGTCCATTACCTCCGCCACGGGGAAACCGTACTCTTTCGCCAGGTTAACTATTTCAATGCTGTCTTTCTTACTAACCCACTCCTCGGCAATTCGGTGTAGCTCTCTGGCGTTCCGGGGATGCAACCTGTCGAAGCTATCTTTATATTCTGCCATCAGCTTCTTCTGACCCATTGCTGAAAACAGCGCTCTAAGCTGTTCGTCCGTAGCCGCAGCCATGGCCACAAACTTGCCGTCACGTGATTTAAATATACCCGATGGTGCCATGGTTGGGTCGGTGTTACCAACGCGCTCGAGCTCCTGATTCGTTATACTGAAATAGGTGAAATTGGGTAATATCCTCATTAACGCTTCCGATTGCGCCAGGTCTATATATTGTCCCTTGCCGGTCTTCTTTCTGTGATACAGGGCCATCACCAGAGAGAGCGCCCCTACATTCCCCGGGAAATAATCGCCCAGATAATCTGGCAGCTTGTAGTATTTATCTGTTCCGGGATAGCCCGTCAGGCTTATGGCGCCGCTGGCTGCTTGAGCCAGCAGGTCCCAGCCCGGGAAAAACCTCAGCGGCCCGTACTGCCCGTACGTAGCACAGCTCAAATAAATTATCTTTGGATTGACTCTGCTCAGCTGACTGTAGCCTACTCCCCAGGCCTCGGCGGTTCCAGCCGCAAAATTCTCCACTACCACGTCCGCCTGTTCCGCCAATTTATAAATCAGTTCCTTGGCCTTCGCTGATTTCAAATTAATGGACAGGAAATATTTGTTATAGTGGACGAAATGGAAACAAACGCTGGAGTGTTTCCAGAACTTGCCCCAGTAGACGCCGAACCTCCACAGGTCACCCACAAAAGGCATCTCTATCTTGAACACTTCGGCGCCGTACTGCGCCAGAATCCTGGCAGCAACCGGACCGAAAATTACGTGGGAGAAGTCCAGGACTTTAATCCCCTTAAACACCTCGGGCTTTTCGTTTATCCTAGAAGGGTCGAACAGCTTTTTGGTATAAGAAAAATAATCTTCAGTTTTACCTGCCAAGATATGCCTCTTTTATCAACTCACTGTTTAGCAATTTAGCGCTGGAATCTGCCAGAACCACACTGCCATTTTCCAGTACATAACCCCTGTCTGAAATAGTCAGCGCCTGGCGAGCATTTTGCTCAGAAAGCAACGTGGTAATTTTTTGTTCACTCAGCTTATGCAATATATCGTAAACCTCAGCCAGCAACTTGGGAGCTAGACCCAGGGAGGGCTCGTCAACGAGTAACAATTTTGGACGGGACATCAGGCCCCGACCTATAACCAGCATCTGCTGCTCCCCACCGCTCAAAGTCCTTGCCGGCATATGCCCCCTCTCTTTTAACAGCGGGAACAGGTTATATACCCACTCTATCGATTCACCTCTTCTATGCCACGCCTCATTGGAATAAGCACCCAGGAAAAGGTTGTCGTGGACGCTGATATAGGGAAATATTTTCCGGCCTTCGGGTACCTGGGCAACGCCTCGTTTTACGATTTCGTGCGGCTGCATATTTTCGATATGCTCGCCCTCGAAAATAATTTCTCCGGAGGTAACTTTCAACATCCCCATCAAGGCATTCACCAGCGTCGTTTTACCGGCTCCGTTCGAACCGAGCAAAGCGATCACTTCACCCTGTTGAACATTCAAGCTAACGTCACGTAATATCGGCGTGACGCCGTAAGACACATTAAGATTTTTTACTTCAAGCACATTAACCTCTGCCCAGATACGATTCAATGACCATAGGATTATTGGCCACTTCTTGCGGCGGTCCTTCGGCAATCTTTTCGCCGTAGTGCAACACTATGACACGCTGAGCGGCCCTCATCAGAACCGCCATCACATGCTCTATCCACAACACAGTCACGCCGAACTGGTCTTTGGCATGCTCGATCAACCTCACCGCTTTTTCCGCCTCAACCGGATTCAAACCGGCCATGACCTCATCTACAAAAATAAGCTTCGGCTCCGTCGCCAGTGCCCTGGCCAGTTCCAGGCCTCTCATTTCAAACAACGTGAGGTCGCGAGCCAGTACATTTCTTTTACTGAATAAACCAACAAACTCCAGATAATGCGTGGCTTCGGTCATGGCATCTTCGAGGCCCCTGTTCGGCCTGTCTTTGCCGTATAGCGCGCTGACGCAGACACTGGCCAAAGTCGTCAGTTCGGGGAACGGCCTAGGTATCTGGTATGTTCGGCATATACCAAGCTTACAGCGCTTCCACGGCGGCAGTTTTGTTATATCTTTTCCCAGAAACTCTATTTTGCCGGAGTCCACGGGGTAACTGCCGCAAATCATATTTATCAGCGTCGTCTTACCAGCTCCGTTGGGTCCCATCAATCCCACCGTTTCTCCCTCATTAATGGAGAAGCTGACATCATTGACAGCAGTTAGGCCACCGAAGTGCTTTGACACGTTTGAAACTTTAAGTATCTCAGCCACTTTATCTCCTGAAACGCAAAGTCGGCATATATTCTCTGTAACGACGCTTGCGGTAAAGTCCGAACAGCCCTTCGGGTAACACCAGTAGTAGTATCAACAGTATTATAGGGAACAGTACCGGAGACATGTCTCCGGTGAGCCGTATTAATATCATCTCTAAAAATGCGATGAAATAGCCGCCGATGACACATCCATATATCTGGGTTCTTCCTCCCAGCATTGTCACCATAAATATTTTCAGCATGAATGACAGCGGCAAAAAAATCTGTCCTGAAAACGCCTGATAGTAGTGGGCATAAAACCAGCCGACCACAGCTACCAGCGTGGCCGCGATGGTAAAACCGAGAATTTTTACTTTGTTCACATTCACACCGATGCTGTTGGCCACTTCCTCATCATCATTGATGGCAGCCATCTGTATGGCATATCTGGAGCGGAAAATTTTATCCATGGCAAACAGATAGACCAGCATTATGGTCAGCGAAATGAAGGCGTATATAAGCAGGTTCAGGCTGAAATAGCCGGTGGACACTAATGGTGCCACGCCAGAAAGGCCGGTGTCCCCCTTGAACAGGTCAGTAAATATATAAGTGGCTTCAAGAAACAACAGGGGGAAAAGCAGTGTCAACAGGCTGTAATACAGGCCGCCGGAGATGATAGCCATAGGGCTCATAATAAAACCGAATACCAGACCGCCCACGGCTGCAGCTAACATCGTCAACCCGGGGCTGAGATGAAAATGAATGCTGAGCAGTGCGGCCGTGTAACCTCCGATGCCTATATAGAACTGCGGCCCGAAATTCATACGACCGGTGCTTATGGTCATCAATGCCAGAGGTATGGCTATCGCCGCCAGCAGGTTAGCCTCGATAATTGTAGGCAGTAATGGCGGATATATAAAATAGATGAGCACCGGTGCCACGACTAGTATGCCGACGTATATTAAGGGATTCCGCCAGTATCTGGGTTCAATGTGCCATTCCCATTTCTGGCCTCCGGCCCGCAATACCAGTCGCTCTCGCTTGACTTCTAATTCCATTTAGTTCACCACACAGTCTCGCTTTTAGCTATTCCCTGGGGCCTGACGATTAACATTACCAATACTACGACCAGTGCCGCCAGACCCATATACACCGGCTGGTTAAAAACAAAGCCTACAACTGAATGCACAAATCCTATTATATAGCTGGCCATGATGGTGCCTTTTATGTTGCCCAGCCCGCCGAGTACGCTGACCAGTATGGCAATTGACATGTATCCCCAGCCCATATACGGGTCTACTGCCCAGATGGGAGCAATTGCCAGCGTGGCCAGTATCACCGGAATCAGGGTTAGCACCATGACAAACATAAATACCCTCTGAACCTGTATCCCCATCAACCGGCTGCTGTGTATATCGTAGGATATAGCCCTCACCGCCAGGCCCAATTTGGTTTTCAGGAAAAAGAGGACAAATAATCCCGTTATCACTATTCCAAGTATGGCGGCGAATATCAGCTGATTGGACACGGTTACCTGGCCGAGCTGGCTTACTCCACGAATTACCGTCGTCTCCAGATAGACACCTGTCTGTATCGGATAGAAACGCAGCGCGGCTTGTTCTACGATAATAGCCACGAAAAGGAGCCCAAGGATAATGATCTCTTCGTGCTGTAGATAGCGGACTATTAATCCCTTGTAGATGGCTACGGCGATTCCCGCCTGCACCGCCAGCATGCAAATTATGGCTATTACCAGCACCGTTGTAGAATACGGCGGCGTGCCGAACAACGTCATAAACATCCAGGTCAAATAAACGGTGGCCGTGAATATGTAGGCATAGCCCAGATGAAATATTCTAAGTACACCGCAAATCAGGGAAAAACCGAGGGACACCAACAGATAGAGTGAACCCAAAAGGCAGGTATAAATAAGGGTAGTTTCTAATGCACCCAGCACACTAACACGCTTTCATTGGGTAATTTGTGCTAAAGCTGCTGAACGAGAATAGTAGCAGGGGCTCCAATTCGTGTCAAACGCCGTCTGCTATCTATTTATAGTACCTTAGTACTAAACCGCTATTGATATGGACGCTGTGCCGCGTTACACTTTGAAGAGGCCATGAGAACTAACCTGCCTGGATTATTGAAAACGGAAATTGGTCAGATTGGTTCATTTTTCAAACGAAATTACAGGGAGACAATTGTTATCGGCCTGGCCACCATATTTCTCGTCGTCGCCGAATACCATCCCATAGGGCCTCCATGGGTCAGCGCTCCGATATATTTCCTGGCGCTGCCCCTGTTGACGATTGTCCTCGTTTTACGGAAAAATCCTCTCGACTTCGGTTTAAGGCCGGGCAACGCCAAAATTTGGTCCCTTTATGTTGTGGCCACGATTATCGTGGCCGCGCCCGTACTTTATTTTGCTTCCCGCAGTTCAGTCCTGGCGCACTATTACGCCGTGCCCCAGTTCGACGTGGTTAAATATTCCATTCAAACGGTTATATATTTATTAGCCTGGGAATTTATATTTCGAGGTTTTCTACTATTCGGTTTAAAGAGTAGATTCAAAGAAGCTTCAATCCTCGTTCAAATGATCCCCTTCGTCCTGCTTCATCTGGGAAAGCCGGAAATAGAAACCTTAAGCACCTTGATAACGGGACTTTTCTTCGGCTGGGTCGCCTACCGCGGAAATTCTTACTGGCCGGCGTTGATAATCCACGTCTTCATCAATATTTCATTCGTGGTTTTTGTAAATATACTTTGACTGGTACAATAGCAAAAATCCGCCCATGGTGAGCCTGTCATACTATGAATGGACTTGTATTGTTTGTCGTTAATTATTTCCGGCCTTTTTAAAGATACCATCCAGCAAGGTTTCATTAACTTTGGTTTTCTTCCCCCACAAATCTCTCCTCATTGCAATTGCTACTCTAACAAAAGCCGAATAATCGGGATTACGAATGAACTCTGAAAGTGAACTAATTACCTCGTCCCCAGCAAAAACTACTGCATTTAGCAATTCAGTCTCAATCTCTTTTTTTACGTCATCTGCATTCTTTAAGTCTTGTCTGAACTGCTTAGCTTTTATTAAACCTTCTTCTGGATTAAGCTGCGTTAACATTAATATGAGGATGCAGCCGTATCTTGTCTGTTTTAATTGATGCTCGTGCTCTTTTATCTCTCGTCTATGTTCAGACCACGATCTAACATAACCTCCTAGGATACCACCAATACCCAGAGCCGCAATAGTAGAAATTATAATCGATACTGTATCAGTCATGTACTTATTATGAGCATAGGATTAGCTTGAGTCAACATAGAAATTATCTCTTTAAAATGGTAACCACAGCATTTGGTCCGGCGCCGCTGCTGTGGCCCAGCCCGACTTTGGCGCTCTCCACCTGCCTTGGGCCGGCCGTTTCCCGCAGCTGACTTATTATCTCTATGATCTGCCTGCCGCCCGTAGCTCCCAGCGGATGCCCGCAGCCCACCAGGCCGCCGCCCGTGTTCGCCGGCATTTTCCCACCTATATCGAAGTATCCTTCCTTTAATAAATGTGGCGCCTCGCCCGGCTGGCAAAAACCCAGGTCCTCCACATCCGACAGAAACGCTGGCGCCATGGCCTCGTAGGCTTCGATAACATCCATATCCTGCGGACCGTAGCCTGAAATTTCATAGGCTTGTTTGGCAGCCTCTTTGGTCAGATTGGTGGTCGACTTAAATTTAACGCTTTCTCCGCCGTAAAATCCGGTGGTGTGAACGGCTGCCGCCACCTGAATTTTCTTCTGTTTCGAAATGTTCGATTTAAGCTTGTCTTCGCTGCATAAAATGATTGCCACGGCTCCATCCACCATGGCCGCAGCGTGCAGCAACCGCACCGGTGCTGCGATAACGCGGGAGTTCAGTACCTCCTCAATGGTAACCTCGCCGCCCTGATACCACCTGGCATAAGGATTCAGATTGGCGTTTTTTCGCTCCATGACCACCACCCGGGCAAAGTCCTCCTCAGTGGCGCCGTAATCCGTCATGTACCTGATTACGCCCTGAGCGTAATTGGCCGGCTGCACATTAAAACCCAGCGCCAGTTCCCAGGGTTTGAAAGCCGTGCTGGCCAAAAGGCCTCGGCCCATCTTCTCGAAACCAACGGCAATCACGACGTTGTACAGCTCGGTAGCTACCATCTGGTAACCGATTCTGAACGCCGCCGAGGAGCTGGAGCAGGCCTGCTCAATATTTATTATGGGTATGCCCGTTAAACCAACCTCGGCAATCACCTGGTGTCCCTTGCCCGTGCCCGCATACACATTGCCGCAGAACGCCGACTGTATATCTTTCCATTCCATCTCGGCATCATCCAGGCAGTTCAAGATTGCCTGGCTGCCGAAGTCGTAGTATTCCTGGTCGTCGTACCGCTGGAACCTGACAATGCCGATGCCGCCTATATAAACTTTGCGCAGCGCCCGTAATTCTTCTATCGATTTCATTGTGTCTAAACCTTCCTATTCCTTAACCGGCCTGAACTTGTGGGCCATGACCTCGTTGCCCTGCTCGTCCTCGCCCAGCTTCTCTATGACCAGCTCCACGGGCATGCCTATTTTCAGGTCGTTAAAATCGCAGCCTGTGAAGTGCGCCTGCACCCTGACCTCCGGCAGCATGATTATGCCGTAAGCATAGGGCACCTTGCCCACGAAAAACTGCGTCGGCTGCTGCATGATGACGCTGAAGCTGTGAATTTTCCCTCTCCGGCTCAGCTTAACGTCTTCCAGCCCCCGATGCTGACAGCGGATGCAAATCCCTCTCTCCCTTCTGGGGAAAAACACCTCGCCGCAAGCCGGACACTTGCTGCCTATCAAAGACGGCGGCTCATCATCAGTCCACAGCCCCGGCCTCACCGGCACCTGTTTTTTCTCGCTGGATGTCATGGTCTTGCTCCTTATTCCACCTTAAATACCGGTTTTCTTTTCTCGGCGAAGGCCTTCCTGCCTTCTGCCATGTTTTCTTGTGCGAGCGGCGTGGACATCTCCCTGGCCGCAGTTTCGACGTCGAATTTCAGGGCCGACTCCAGGTCCATCTGCAGGCCTTCGTTGACGCACTTCTTGGCTATTTTTAATCCGTGTGGCGGCATGTTAAGCATCAGGCTGGCCATTTTCTTGGCTTCGCTCATCAAATCTGGTACGCGCACCACCTTATTGACCAGACCGATTCGGTAAGCTTCCGGGGCATCTATTCTCTCCGCCAGGTAAATCATCTGCTTGGCCATGGTTATCCCTATCGTCCGCGGCAGCCTCTGCATGCCTCCCGCTCCGGGAACGACGCCTACCTTGAGCTCCACCAGCCCGAACTGTGCCGTTACCGTGGCGATTCTCAGGTCGCAGCACAGCGCCAACTCCAGTCCGCCGCCCAGGCAGTAGCCACTTATGGCAGCTATCGTTGGCCGGTCGAAATCCTCGATTTTCTTAAACTGGTCGCGCGAGCTGGGACGGCTCACTCCCGGCGGAAACTGCTCCCTGATATCAGCGCCGGCGCTGAAACAATTTTCGCCACCGGTAATGATCACCAGCCGCACACTCTTGTCGCGCTCGATGTCCTCCCAGACCTCTCTCATCTCCTCCTGCATCCTGGTATTGACTGTGTTCAGCCTGTCCGGCCGATTCAAGGTCATAACTGCCACTCCGTATACCTTGTCATAGATCAGAGTATCATATGCCATGACGAAGCCCTCCTCTAAACGTGCTTATACCATGCTGAAGCCGCCGCTGACGCTGATGGTCTGGCCGGTGATGTGCCTGGAAACGTCCGACGAAAGATACACGCACATCCTGGCCAAATCTATGGGCTCTCCCAGCCGGCGCATGGGATAAACCTTCAGCATTTCCTCGCGTCTCTTCTGGAAATCTTCCTCGCCCATCTTGGCCTTCATGGCCTCGCTCGACCGTATGGCCCTTTCGGTCAGTGTGGCGCCTGCCGAGACGCCGTTTACGTTAATATTGTACCGCCCCACTTCCTTGGCCAGCGCTTTCTGAAAGGCAATTATGCCACCCTTGGCCGCCGAGTAGGCTGCCATGAACGGCTCACCGATTTTGCCGGCGTCGGAAATCATGTTTATAATCTTGCCGTATTTCCTCTGGATCATGTCGGGCAGCACCGCCCGCGCGCAGGTCAGTACGCCGTAAAGGCAGAGGTTTATGGTGTAGTCCCAGTCCTCTTTTTCGGTTTCGGCAAACGGGCGCGGCGTCTTGCCGGCTTCCCAGTTGACCCCCCTGCCCGCGTTATTTATCAATATGTCCACCTTGCCCAACTCCTCTATCACCTTCTTATACATGGCGTTGACCTCTTCCGGCCTGTCCACCGCCGCCTTAATCGCCAGCGCCTTCACTCCCAACTCTTTGGCCTCACCTGCTGTCTTTTCGGCTCTGGCCAGGTCGATATCATTAACGATCACATTGGCACCTTCTCCGGCCAGCGCCAACACCGTCATCCGCCCGATGCCCTCACCGGAACCGGTAACGATAGCCACTTTACCCTTTAAATCGAAATCCATATCTTTGCCTCCTAAAGCTTAAATTCACCTGAGCGCGTTTATTCCGGTCAGCTCCCGCCCCACCACCAGCTTCTGTATCTGCGTGGTGCCGTCGGGTATGGTGAACGGCCTGGCATCTCGGTAATATCGCTCCAGCCGGGCGTCGGTCTGCACACCGACAGCGCCGTGTATCTGTACCGCCTTGTAGGTGACCCGGTTCACCATCTCCGTATTAAAAGCTTTGGCCATGGAGACGTATTTCCTTATCTCGCCCAGCGACAGGTTTTTGTCGATGGCGTCGAAGGCGCGATATGACAGGAAACGGCCGCAGTCTATTTCCGTAATCATATCCACCAGCATGTCCTGTATCAACTGAAAGGCAGCGATGGGCTTGCCGAACTGCTTCCTTTCCTGCGAGTAGCTCAGCGAATCATCGAACGCCGCCTGCGCCAGCCCCACCGACCTCACGGAAAGGCCGGCACGTCCGTGATTGATCGTCCTGGCAAACTCGACGTCGCCCGCGCCCGCCAGCAAATTGTCTTTGGGCACCGGGCAGTCGGTGAATGTCGTCTCTGAAAATGAGCTGCACCTCCAGCCTATCTTATGCATCTCCCTGGTCTCATAAGGCGACTCCGCCCTGTCCACGAATATGGTGCCCACGCCTTCGACACCCTTACCTCTGTCCAGCAGGCAGAGGACGGTTATGTAATCGGAGACGCAGCCGTTGCTGGTCCACGTCTTGGTACCGTTTAGAATCCATTTGTCACCGTCAAGCACCGCCTTGAACTCGATGCCCCGCGGCGCCGCCGAGCCGACGTTTGGCTCCGATATTCCCGAGCAGCCCAGCATTTCCATCGAGGTAATGCGCCTGGCATATTTCGACCTGAGCTTATCGCTCATCCTGGGGACGATTGCCTCGCCGCCGCCGATGGTGGCTATGACCGAGCTCAGGCTGGGCCACCAGTAACCCGATTCCTCCAGCAGCACGCCGTAGCTTGACCAGCTGAGGTTCATGCCTCCGTACTCTTCGGATAAAGTGCCGGTCACGTAGCCCAGAGGCAGCAGCATGCTGAGATAATGATGATACTCTTCCCTGGTAAAGGTGTCCCCTTTTTCGCGCTCGTCGACGATTGGGTCAATTTCTTTCAGCCAGAAATCATGCGCATTTTTCTTGAGCATTTTCTGGTCTTCGGTAAGCTCGAAGTCCATCTATTTATCCTCCGTTCCCTCAGATATCTCCCTTTTTACGCAGCTCTTCGACTTCCTTGGAAGTATAGCCCAGCCACGCCAGTATCTCATCGGTGTGCTGTCCCAGCGCCGGCGGCAGCCTCCTGATTTCAGTCGGCGTTTCCGAAAACCTGGCCGGATAAGCCACCTGCTTTACTTTCTTGCCTCCGGTCTCCTTAACCTCGGGAAAGACGCCCCGAAATTTTAAATGCTTATCTTCCACGACCTCATCGAGACCCAAAACAGGTGCGCACGGAACGTCAGCCTGAATCAATATTTTCACCCATTCATCGCGCGTTCTGGTTTGCAGCGTCTTCCTGAGCACCGCTGCCAGCTCGTCCCGCATCTCCCATCGCTGCTCACGGTTGATTTCGCCCAACTCCGGCTGGCCGATGGCCCGGCACAAATTACGCCAGAAATAGTCCTCATGGGCGATGCTCAGCGTCAGGAACTTGCCGTCACCGCTCTGGAACACGCCCATAGCCGGCTCCACACCACCCGGCTTAGGCGATAATCCGGCAGCAAAATACTGGCCCAGCGGCACGCTCAGCCACGAGACCAGCCCTTCAGTCATGGAAACATCGATGTACTGCCCTTTGCCCAGCTTGTCCCGGGCAACCAGTGCCCCCAGTATGCTGATGGCGGCAAACATGCCCGCCGACAGGTCGGCGACCAGAATTCCCGGCAGCTGTGGCACACCTTCAGCGTCCTTAGGCGTAAAATTCAGTATGCCGGCTATTCCCTGGTAGCTGGAGTCGTGCGCCGGCCAGTCGCGGTAAGGCCCGTTTTGGCCGTAGCCGGAGACCGAGCAATAAACTATTTTGGGATTTATTTTCTTAGTAGCGCTGTAGCCTATGCCCAGTCGGTCGACCACGCCCGGCCTCATGCACTCGATAATTACGTCGCATTTCTCCGCCAGCCTGAAAAAAATCTCATTGCCTTTTTTCGATTTCAGGTTAACGGTCAGGCTGCGCTTGTTGCGGTTGGTTATTTCCAAAAAATGTGGCAGTACGCGTGCCGGATTGCCCACGCCCGGGCGCTCCAGTATGATGACGTCGGCCCCCAGGTCTCCCAGCAGCATAGAACAATAGGTTACCGGGAGCTTCTCTTCGATGGTTAAAACTCTTATGCCCTGCAGCGCCAAAGCCATGATGTACGCCTGCTAACGGTCTCAGATTACGGAAGTAACTAGATTACGCCCTCTTTTTCCCACTGTTTCAAATCTTTAGTGCTGTAGCCTAAAAGCCCGCAGTAAATTTCTTTGTTATGCTGGCCTTTTGCCGGCGACGGGCGCTCAATCTTCGGCGGTGTGGCCGACATCTTCAACGGCGGATTGGCCACCACAAACTTCTGTCCTTCAGGACCATCCACTTCTGTCAGCATGCCCGTCTCTTTAATGTGCGGGTCGTTGGCCACCTCCGTTATGTCGTAGCACAGCCCGCAGGGGATAGGTATTTTCTGGGCCGCGTCGAAAACCTCCTGGGCGGTTTGTGAAGCCACCCATTCGATGACCACCGGATAGGTGATATCGCGGTTCAGCCAGCGGTCCCAGTCGTTCTGCAGCCTGGGGTCGGTGGCCAGGTCCTCTCTGCCGATGAACCGGCAAAAGCGGCGCCACATTCGATTGCCCAGCATGCTGATATAGACCCATCGGCCGTCCTTAGCCTGGAAGGTATTGGAAGGCCCGATTCCGAAAGGTTGATTTCCGGCCCTTTCATGAGGCAGGTGCGCTGTTTCCCAGGTCGATATGTACATGGAGGAATACTGCAGCGCTGTCCGCAGCAGCGCCGTCTCAATCATCTGGCCTTCGCCGGTTTTCTGCCGGTGGTACAGCGCTGATACCACGCCGATGGTGGTCAGCATTGCCGTACCGAAGTCAACGGTTGATATGGCGTCGCGCATAGGCGGACCGGGCGATCCGCTCAACAGCATTATGCCGGCCATGGCCTTGGCTACAGGGTCATAGCCGACACGGTTTTTGTACGGTCCGGTAGTGCCGAATCCGGTAACGTGGGCGAAGATTATGTCAGGTTTAATTTTCTTGAAATTTTCGTAGGTGATGCCCATGTCCTGTGCGGCCGCCAGGCTGAAGTTATGGACGGCCACATCGGCGTGCTTCAGCAGCTGCCACAAAATCTCCCTGGCCTTTATGTTGGCCTCTTTCCGGCCCATGAAATTGAGGGACACAGCCTTCTTGTTTCGGTGTAAATAAGCGTAGCTCCAGACATCGCCGTAAGAGGTCAGCCGTTCCGGGTACTTCTTCTGAAACTCCTGCCAGTCCTCCGGCCGCCTGTCTTCCACGTCGCAGGGCTCCACCCGTATAACCTCGGCGCCCAGGTCGGCCAGCAGCGTAGCGCAGTAAGGCCCGGCTAGCACGCGACCCAAATCAAGTACCCGAATTCCGTCCAGTGCTCCCGCCATGGTGAATATCCTTTGAAAAGAGTGGAAAGACCAGCGAGATTCTAACACCTTGCGCTCGACGGAGGCAATACTGTCGGAATGATTTGAATGATAATTTATATATAAATGTATATTAGCTTAACCTCGATTTGGTATATGTCGATTGCCTAATTCCATAAGCTCATGTATCATAATCTTGCGATATAAGACGGGGGCATGATTTTGCAGCCTTTTGAGTCCCACTTTAAGGACTACCTCGCCCATATTAGAGAAGCGAAAGCTAAGGGAGCTTCTCACGATTATCTCCGCTCTATTGTTATTGACCTTGCCAGAAAGAGCTTCAATGTTGACCCGGTAGATATTGAGCTTGAAAAAGGTATAAAAGGCGCCACCCTAAGAGGTAGCATTGACGCTCTCTATCAGGACATCGTTTATGAATTCAAACGCGACCTAAAGATAGAAAGAGACAAAGGCAAAGAGGAATTGGGGCGCTATCTCAGTTCTCTCAGTGATAAACAAGCCTACTTTGGTGTTCTTACCGATGGTTTCGTCTTTGAAGCCTATCTCCTTAGAGAAGATGACCTGGCAAAGATAGATGAAATTAATCTGGAAAAGTTATCTGCGAATGATGCATTTCTTTGGTTTGATGCCTTCCTATTTTCGGAAAAAGAACTAGTTCCCACTTCGCAGGATGTGGTAAAGAGGTTCGGAGATACCAGCCCGGTCTTTAATGCCACTTTACATAGCCTTAATCGCATGCTAGCCGCTGTCAAAAATGATCCTTCCTGCGAGGTGAAATTTAACGAGTGGGACAAGCTGCTAGCCAAAGCTTACGGCCATAGTGTTGCCCGGGATGAGCTTTTCCTGCGCCATACATATCTGTCACTGCTAGTAAAATTACTTGCCTATGCTGCCTTGTTTAAGAAGCGCCCAAAAGGACAACAGCTCGCAGAAATCATTACAGGCAAAGCTTTTACCAATCTACCCAACCTTGCCGAGGAGGACTTTTCTGTTGGGTGTTGGCACCGTCTTTAGGAACAGAAACCCTTGAGATTCTTCGAGGTCTTGCCCAGCACTTGGCGGTCTATGATTTGACAAAAGTGGACGAGGACCTGCTCAAGGAACTGTATGAGAATCTAGTTGACCGTGAGACCAAGCACGACCTCGGTGAAGTATATACCCCGGATTGGCTGGTTGAATTGACTCTGCGCGAGGCAGAATTTGGCAAGGGTAAGAGACTGCTTGACCCAGCGTGTGGCTCAGGCACATTCCTCTTTACTGCCATACAATTACTCAGAGAACAAGGGCTTAAAGACGTCCCCCTCGTGGATGAAGCTCTGCAGAACATTGTCGGTGTTGACGTGCATCCGCTGGCAGTTACCATCAGCAAGGTCAACTATGTTTTGGCGCTGACTCCCGACCTAGCCAGCTACACAAAAACTGTGGTTATACCTGTATATATGGCTAATTCGCTTGAAGGTATTAATCCGGCTGGTGGCAAAATGGTTAAAATCTCGGCTGATGGTAAAGATTACTTTCATATTCCGACCAGCATGGCAGAGCATCCTACTTCTCTGGATAAAGTCATTGACGAAATGAACAAGTACACCGGCGGCGATGCGGACATAGCTTTAGCGGGCTTTTCCTCATATTTAGAAAGTCAGGGATACAAGGATTGGGTTTATCTCTGGCGAGCTAATTTAAAACTGATGAGAAAGTTGATAAAAGAGAGAAGAGATACCATTTGGACATTCATCTTGAAGAATTACTACCGCCCCGCTTACCTGCATCGCCTCCAATTTGACCTAGTAGCCGGAAATCCGCCGTGGCTTTCTTACCGCTACATTACAGAACCAGAGTATCAGGCACGGATAAAAGCACTGACTTTTTCTTATGGCTTGCTAAGCAAGAAAGATGTCAAGCTCTATACGCATATGGAGCTGGCAACGCTATTTTTCGTCTTATCCACTGATGCTTATCTGAAAAAAGGCGGTACAATTGCCTTTGTTATGCCTCGTAGCGTGCTCACCGGTGCCAAGCAACACAAACGCTTTCAGGAATTTCTTCAGAGCTATCAGCTTCCGCCTGCTCAACTAGAAAAACTGCTGGATTTTGAGGAAGTGACACCATTATTCAAAGTTCCGGCGTGCGTATTGATTGCCACAAAACAGGGACAAAAAGAAAAGGTGGAAGTGAAAACACTGAACGGTGAACTAACCAGCAAGAATGCCAAGTGGTCAACGGCAAAAGGTGAACTGAAAGTTATTATAAAGCAGAAGTCGGCAGACAAAATATTTCCATCCGCCGTTGAGCCCAGCCCGTACCTTAAACAGATAAAAGAGGGCGCTACCATCGTGCCACGTAGCCTGTGGTTTGTTCAACCTGTTGCCAGCGCCTATGGCATAAATCGGGCAAAACCTGCTATTGAAACCCACCCCGAAGCCCAGAAAACGGCGAAGAAACCGTGGCAGAATATTCATCTTAAAGGCGAAGTTGAGGCGCAATACTTATATGCTACTATACTGGGTAGGCAACTGCTGCCATTCGGTTATACTGACCTTAGCCTGGTTATTCTCCCCATGGAAGATAGACCAGCCGGCCTCATGATGGTAAGCAAGGAAATGGCACGGGGAAAAGGGCACTCCGGTCTTTATGGATGGCTGAATGACGCTGAGGCTCTTTGGGATACTAATAAAAAGGCGGGTAACAAATCTACTATTTACCAATGGCTAGACTATGTCGGAAAGCTAACAGCCCAACATCCTACCGGCTACCACACAGTTGTGTATAATAGAGCTGGCACTAATCTTGCTTCCTGTGTCATATCACCGCCGCTTTTAAAAACAGGATTACCTGTCAAAGGTTTCGCTGCTGATGCAGACACGTACTACTACCAAACCAAAGGTGACATGGAAACACATTACTTATGTGCTTTCCTTAATGCACCTTGTGTAGATGAGACAATTAAGCCTCACCAGACCCGCGGTCAATGGGGGGAACGAGACATCCACCGCCGTCCCTTTGAGTTTGTCCCTATTCCCAAGTTTAATCCGGCAGATGAGAAACATTTGAGGTTGGCAGAGCTGTCAAAAGAATGCCACCAGAAGGTTACTAAACTGACATTAAAGGGAAAATCAATCGGTTTTCTGCGTAGAAAAGTCCGAGAGCATCTTAGTTCCGAACTATCCGAGATTAACAACTTAGTAAAAGCTCTTCTCTCTCCCACAATTTAGATCTGAAAGTGACAAACGCCTTACTTTTTGGGCTGGATTCTCATTACACTTTTCTGATCATTGTGTGATTTTGTTGCGTTGACAGATATTTATGCGTATCGTATAGTTGTGGGCGAAATTCTCTAAAAGACTTAGGTCAACCCGGGATTTTTTAGTATAAACAAATTAAATCCGCGTTAAAATATAAAGGAGGTTTTACATGAAACTGGAGGACATCAAAACTCTGGGCGTGGTGGGTGCCGGTGTTATGGGCGGCGGCATATCTCAGGTAGCGGCGTTGGCCGGCTACAAGGTCGTCACCCGCGACCTCAATGACGAAATCCTGGCTAAGTCAAAAGAGGGTATTACAACCGGTCGCTTCGGCTTAAAGGGTGCATTGGACCGGGGGAAGATAACCCAGGAGCAGATGGACAAGGCGCTGGCCAACATAAAGTGGACCACAAAAGTTGAAGACCTTAAGGACGTGGACCTGCTCATCGAGGCCATAGGCGGCGGCGGTGCCGGCGAAATGGAGAACAAGGACCTTAAACTTAAAGTATTCAAGGAGCTGGACAATATCGTTAAGAAAGACGCCATATTCGCCAGCAATACCTCGTTCTTTACCATCCGTGACATTGCTGCCGTAACCAACCGCAAGGATAAATTCTGCGGCATGCACTTCTTCAGCCCGGTACCGGTTATGAAGGTCGTGGAATGTACCTGGACGCCTGAAACTTCAAAAGAAACAATCGATGCTGCCATAGGATTCTGCCAGAAAGTGGGCAAGGTCCCGGTAAAGGTCAAGGACGTGCCCGGCGACCTCGGCTTCGTGGGAAATCGAGTATACTTTGCCGCGGTCAGAGAAGCCCAGAAGGTGCTGCAAGAAGGCGTCGTGGAAAAGCCCGAAGACATAGATGCAGTCATGACCATGGGCTTCAACTGGCCTATCGGCCCCATGATGATGGGAGGCGGGGCCAAGTCCGGCTGGAAATAGTCGTTAATAGGTTTATACGCTAAAAAGGGGGTAACCGATGAACAGCATTCCGTACAGGTTTCTGATTGCTATCCTGCTGCTAATTATAGTCGTCAGCATAACCGCAGGATGCACGGCCGGGGAGGGCCCGGTGCCGCCGGCTATCAGCCCGCAGGAGGCTCAGCAGATTTCCTATGACGCCACTGTCTACGGCTTCCCGCTGGTCATAATGGACCTGACCCGGCAGGTCTTCACTGCGGTGCCCGCCCCCACTGCCCTCGGCTCGCCGGCCAACCAGTTCGGCAATAAGAAGACTTTTCCCGATGCCACGTTTACCAACGTGGTAAACCCCAATGCTGACACGCTCTACTCGTCAGCCTGGATTGATACAGCTAAAGAGCCAATTATATTTTCAGTGCCTGATACTCGGGGACGCTACTACCTGATGCCCATGCTTAACCTCTGGACGGACGTTTTTGCCTCACCTGGCTCACGGACCACGGGCAGCGGAGCCGGCAATTTTGCCATCACCGGCCCCAATTGGAGCGGCGAACTGCCTGAAGGCATCCCGGAAATGAGGTCGTCGACCAGGTGGGTCTGGATAGTCGGCCGCTTCGCCTGCGCCGGTCCTTCGGACTACGAGAACGTCTGGAAACTTCAGGACCAGCTTAAGTTGACGCCGCTCTCCGCCTGGGGCACCGACTACACCCCACCGACTAATGTCCCGGTGGATCCCAATGTCAATACCAAGGTCTCTCCGCTGGACCAGTTGCTGGCTCTCGATGCCTCGGCCTACTTCAGCTACGTCTGCCAGTTGATGGTGGAAAATCCTCCCTACCAGGCAGATGCTCCAATGCTGGCTGATATGGATAGGATAGGCATCAAGACCGGTGCTGACTACAAGTCCTACTTTGCCGGGCTGGATGACAGCCTTAAATCAGCAATTCAAACCGGGTATCGGTCGGCTCTGGCACAAATTCCCGCGGCAAACATGGGGAGTAAAAAAAACGGGTGGCAGCTCCCGTACGGTACCGGCAATTACGGGACTGACTATCTGTTGAGAGCAGCTACAGCTTATCGAGGGCTGGGCGCTAATTTGGTTGATGACGCTTTCTATGCCTCGGCATCAACCAGCAGCGACGGGGCTAAATTTTCCAGTGATAAAAACTATGTAATTCATTTCAATAAAGACGAGATACCGCCCGTAAACGGCTTCTGGTCGCTGTCTATGTACAACGATAAAATCCTGTTCGCCGCCAACTCCATCAACAGATACAACCTCGGCTCATTAAGTGACCCGCCTTTGATAAATAATCCCGACGGCTCAATTGACATCTACATACAGCGAGATTCGCCCGAAGCCGCCAAAATGCCCAACTGGCTGCCGGCACCGGAAAGCGGCAGCTTTTCGTTGACGCTGCGCCTGTACTGGCCGAAGGAGCTGGTATTGGATAAGTCCTGGGTGCCTCTGGCAGTGCAGCGGGTTGAATAGAATATCTTGTAAATATCCGCCGGGCGGCACTATTAAAAATCGCCGCGGAATGGAAAAGGAGATTTTCAATGGAAAAAATAGACCTCGGCCATGCTATAGAACTTTGCTCGCCATATCCGTATACACTGGTTGTCACCGTAGATAAGCAGGGCAAACCGAATGTCATGGGCGCCGCCTGGTGGACCTTTACCAGCGTGCAGCCGCCCATGATGTGTATTTCCATCGGCCATCCCCGCTATACCCACGAATGTCTCCAATTCAACAAGGAATTTGTGCTCTGCTTCCCTTCGGAAGAACAGGCCAAGGAGTCTTGGATTTGCGGGACCAAATCTGGGCGTAACGTTGACAAATTCGAAGCCTGCGGCTTCAAAACTACTCCATCCGAAATAGTAAAACCGCCCATTATCGAGGGGGCTACGGTAGCCTACGAATGCAGGGTCGTGGCCGAACTGGTCTGCGGCGACCACACACTTTTCAGCGGCGAAATCGTGGCCATTCACGGCGACCCGCAAAAAGCCAGACACATCTATTCCGTTCAGTACCGGAAGCTGGTGGGCATCGACTACCAGGGTTCAATCGATTTCAACCTGGAATATAAATAAGCTTCCGTCGCGGAGAAGTCCCATGGAGGATATTCCGCTGCCCCTAGCCGTTATAGAGAGACTCTGGTCCAGAATACATGCAGGCTGCAAGACAGAGGTCTATAAATTCAGGCAAAATCGGCAAAGCCATTAAGGAAAGCCCATATATTCAGTTCCGGGCTATCCGGTACATTTCGGTGCCGCACTTGGGGCAAACACCTTTCACAGCCGGTTTACCATTGTCAGTTTTGATGGGCTTCGGCTGCCTCATCTCCCTTTTGGTTCGGCATGTCACACAATATGCTTGCATTTACATACCTCCCTTTTGCCAGTTATTAACGTCTAATTATTACTAAAAGTTTATTTGATGAATCAGATTTCTTTCATTGAAAGCCGCCTCACGCTCATTTATAATCACGACGTGGCCAGGAACAGAAAAAGACTGGACAATCTACTTATTGCCAGAAAGCTGGCTGAAAATGAGGTCACGGCCAGGGCTTTGATCATGGCCGGAGAGGTGACAGTATCCGGCAAGGTGATCACCAAGCCGGGTACGCTCGTTGACGAAGGATCTGAAGTCAGTCTGGCGGAAAAATCGCCTTACGTCAGCCGCGGCGGAGTGAAGCTGGCTCATGCACTGGATGAGTTCGAGCTCGACGTTCGCAAGCTGACAGCCATGGATGTGGGCGCTTCCACTGGAGGCTTTACGGACTGCCTGCTCCAGCGGGGCGCCAGGCGCGTCTATGCTATAGACGTCGGCTACGGCCAGCTGGACTACAGGTTGAGGCGGGACCCGAGAGTCATCGTTATGGACAGGGTCAATGCCCACCACTCCTTCCCCCTGCCCGAAAAAGTCGATATAGCCACCATAGACGTATCCTTTATCTCGGTCACTCAGGTAACACCAAATGTGGTGGCGCATCTGACACGGCCGGGACATATTATTGTGCTGTTCAAGCCGCAGTTCGAAGCCAAACGCGGAGAGGTGGGCAAGGGAGGCATAATCAAAGACCCGCAGGTTCATGCAATCGTCTTGGGACGCTTCATCGCCTGGATTACTGAGAACAACCTGAGACTTCGCGGCCTGGTCGCTTCGCCCATATTGGGCGCCGAAGGCAACAAGGAGTTCCTCATATACCTCACTCCTGATCAAACGAGGGGGAATTCAAAATGAAACGGAACGTAACGCTGGCCGCGGACAATCTTCACCTTCCAGGAGAGGTCTATTTTCCGGAAAATTCAAGGCTTCCTGCTCCGGCGCTCATACTGTGCCATGGCATCCCCTCCGGGCAGCCCAATCCCAGCGATGATACCGGCTATCCCGGTCTGGCCGGGCGGTTCTGCGAAGCGGGATTTATCAGCCTCGTCTTCAATTTCCGCGGTGCCCACGTAGCCGAAGGAAATCTGGACATGCTCGGCTGGACCAGAGATTTGACGGCTGCCATCGACTACCTGGCCGGACTTCAGGAAGTAGCCTATTCACGCTTGTGCCTTCTCGGTTCGAGTGCGGGCGCTGCCGTCAGTGTCTATGTAACCGCCAACGACCCCAGAGTGTCGGCACTGGTAACGCTGGCCTGCCCCGCTGAGTTCGGCTTCCTGACCGATAGGAAACGAGCCAAAGCTACCATTGATCATTTCCGCAGTATCGGCCTGATTCGAGATACCGGTTTTCCGGCATCAGCGGAGGAATGGGTTGACGGCTTCAGCGAAATTGCGCCGCTAAAATGGATAGGTAAAATTTCCCCGCGACCTCTTCTTCTGATTCAGGGCGACAAGGACGACCTTGTCCCGGTCGGACATGCTCATAAGCTTTTTGAGAAGGCTGGAGAGCCTAAGAAACTGGTTATATTACCTGGCGCCGGCCACCGGCTGCGTCTTGAAGAAAGAGCCGTAAGCGCCGCCATAGAATGGCTGAAGGCATCGGCAAAATTGACCACAGTATAGCAAAAAGCCTATAATTATGAGGACGTAAAATAGCTATGCATGAGAGCTGCGGTGTTTTCGGCATCTATGCTCCCGGCGTAGATGCCGCTCGAATTACCTTCTTCGGCCTATATGCTCTACAGCACCGTGGACAGGAAAGTGCCGGCATCGCCACCGCCGACGGTAAGAAAATCTACCTTCACACCGCCATGGGACTTGTCTCCCAGGCTTTCACCGAAGAGCAGCTGGCACAACTTCACGGTCATATCGCTATAGGACACACCAGATATTCCACCACCGGCTCCAGCCGTGCCAGCAATGCTCAGCCCATACTGGTTGAAGGCAACTCAAGCACTATAGGTCTGGCCCACAATGGCAATATAGTCAATTCCAAATTTCTCCAGGACGAGCTTATCCAGCAGGGATTTACTTTCGGCGGCACCACTGATTCAGAGATTATAGCCAATCTCATCATATCCTCCAGCGAGAAGAATCCGGTCGATAAGGTAAGGTACGCCATGCGCCGGCTTCAGGGTGCTTATTCGCTGGTAATCATGACTAAAGACAAGCTGATTGGCGTTCGCGACCCGATGGGAGTGCGGCCGCTGTGCCTTGGCACAATCGACGGCGGCTGGGTAATCGCCTCGGAATCCTGTGCCCTGGGCCATGTGGGCGCCCAGTTTATCAGGGAAATCGAACCCGGCGAGATAGTCGTTATAAATAAGCACGGTATCAAGAGCTTCACCGAAGAAAGCACCAGAAAAGCACTGTGCATTTTTGAATATATCTATTTCGCCCGCCCCGACAGCGTTATACAGGGCAAACTGCTGTATCCAGCCCGGCAGGCAATGGGCAGAATCCTGGCTCGAGATTACCCCGTCGATGCCGACCTGGTTATGGGCGTGCCGGACTCCGCTACCGCCGCCGGCATCGGATACGCTGTAGCTTCAGGTATCCCTTATTGCGAAGGTCTTATAAAGAACCGCTACGTCGGCCGCACCTTCATCGAGCCCGACCAGAGGCTCAGAGACCTCGGCGTCAAGCTCAAGTTTAATCCGCTGGCGGAGACCATCGTGGGCAAAAGGCTGGTGGTCGTCGATGACAGCATCGTCCGTGGTACCACCACCCCGAAGGTGGTGGCTATGCTTAAGAAGGCCGGAGCCAAGGAGGTCCATCTGCGTATATGCTCACCACCTATCCGCCACCCATGTTTCTTCGGCGTGGATATGGCCACCAGATGGGAACTTATCGCAGCCCAAAAAACGATACCGGAAATCAGGGATACCATAGGTGCCGATTCGCTGGGTTATATCAGCATCGATGGCTTAATCGAGTCGGTAGGCCTGCCCAAGGATATCTTCTGCCTGGCCTGCTTTACCGGAGAATATCCCATACCGGTGCAGCTTGAGATGGACAAACTGGCGCTTGAAGCCATACCGTCAGGGAGCTTGAGTGAACTCGGCGGCTCCTGATGCCTACGCCCGGGCCGGGGTTGATATAAAGGCTGCCGATAGAGCCAAAGAGCTCATAAAACGGCTTGCCCGTTCTACAGCCGGACCTGAAGTACTAACCGATATCGGCCTCTTCGGCGGCATGTACCAGCTGAAGAACTACCACGAGCCCGTTTTGGTTTCCAGCGTCGACGGCGTCGGCACGAAGCTGAAAATCGCCTCATATCTTAATAAACACGATACCGTTGGCATCGATATCGTAAATCACTGCGTTAACGACATTCTCACCTGCGGGGCCAGTCCGCTTTTCTTCCTTGACTACCTGGCCTTGGGTAAACTGGTGCCCGAGAAAGTGGAAGGTATCGTCTCAGGCCTGGCCAGTGCCTGTAAAAAAGTCGGCTGCGCACTTATCGGTGGAGAGACCGCTGAAATGCCGGGCATGTATCGCGGAGACGATTACGACCTCGCCGGTTTAATTGTCGGCGCCGTGGAAAAAAAGAACATACTTACCGGCAAAACAATTGCCGACGGCGATGTAATTCTGGGCCTGCCTTCCAGCGGCCTGCATACCAACGGCTACTCACTGGTGCGAAAGGTATTTAAAATTGATAGAAATCCAGCGGTATTACAGCACCGCTATCCGGAACTTAAGCGGACTTTGGGCGAGGAGATACTGGAGCCGCATCGCTGCTATTATTCGGAAATTAAACCTGTTCTGCCGCTGATTAAAGGGTTGGCTCATATCACCGGCGGCGGATTCGAAAGTAACATCCCCCGCATAATTCCCAACGGACTGCAGGTCCAAATCAATAAGGATGCCTGGCCGGTACCGCCGATATTTGAACTTATTCAGCAGCGCGGGAAAGTCAAAGAGGACGAAATGTACCGGGTGTTCAACATGGGCATCGGAATGGCAATTATTTGTTCGCCGCAACGGGCAGCTGAACTCAAAGACGCCTTGCCTGAAGCCTTAAAAATTGGTAAAGTAATCAAATCCACAGATAGCAAAAAAATAACCATCACTTAAAGGAGGACTAAACTTGCGCGCTATCGTCAGTGTTTCCAACAAATCCGGTCTGGTCGATTTCGTCCGTAAACTGAGAGATTTAAATATCGATATCTACAGCACGGGCGGCACCAAGAAATCCCTTGAGGCTGAGGGCATTAAAGTCCACAGTGTCTCGGAAATCACCGGTTTTCCCGAGATTCTCAACGGGCGGGTGAAAACGCTTCATCCCATGGTCCACGGCGGCATTCTGGCCAGACGCGACCTGCCCGAGCACATGGCCGAGCTGTCTAAGAACAAAATAGAGCCAATCGACATGGTTGTGGTGAACCTCTACCCCTTCGTTCAAACCGTAGCCAAAGCCAACGTTTCACTCGAGGAAGCCCTGGAGAACATAGATATCGGCGGGCCCACTATGATTCGCGCCGCTGCCAAGAATTTTCCGTCCGTCCTGGTTGTCGTAGACCCGGAAGACTATGGCCTGATTGCCGATAAACTGAAGCAGGGCAAGGTCGGCATGGAGGACAGGAAAAAGCTGGCTCAGAAAGCCTTCCAGCACGTAGCCATGTACGATACAGCCATTTCCCAGTACCTGCGCGGCGCCGACGCCTTCCCGGAGGAGATGACCATTGCCATGAGAAAACTCTACGACCTTCGCTACGGCGAGAACCCTCACCAGAAGGCTGCCATATACGCCGAACGGTTCGTGGGGCAAAGACAGCCCGGCATGACCGAGGTCAAACTGCTCAGCGGTCCGGAGCTATCTTTTAATAACTTCCTCGACCTCGAAGCCGCCTGGAGCACCGCCTGCGATTTCGAAGACCCGACCGTTGCCATCATCAAGCACAACAACGCCTGCGGTCTGTGCAGCAATAAAGATTTGATAGAAGCCTACAAGCGGGCACTTGCCGGAGACCCGGTTTCCGCCTTCGGCGGCATCGTCGCCGTCAACCGGCACATGGATCTGGCTCTAGCCCAGGAAATAGATAAGACCCACTATGACTGCATCATCGCACCGAGCTACGACGACGCGGCTGCTGAAATTTTCAAGCGCAAAAAGAACCTGCGACTGCTGTCGCTGGCCGTATGGAAACAGCATGGTAAGACCGGATTAATCGACCTGCGCCAGATCAGCGGTGGATTTATGGCACAGGAGCAGGATTACTACACTGAAGAGGAGTTTAAACCCAAGACCGTCTCCAAACGCGAGCCGACCAAGACCGAATTGCGCGATATGTTCTTCGGCTGGAGAGCCGTTAAACACATCAAGTCCAACGGTATTGTGCTGGCCAAGGACAACACACTGCTGGGTATGGGCACCGGGCAGCCCAACCGCGTAGTCAGCACCGAGCTTTCCTTGAAGCGAGCCGGCAAGGCGGCCAAGGGCAGCGTACTGGCTTCCGATGCCATGATTCCCTTCCCCGATACGGTTGAAGTGGCAGGAGCGGCCGGAGTGACCGCCGTCATCCAGACCGGCGGCTCGGTAAGAGACAAAGAGGTCATCGCCGCTGCCGATAAATATAACATGGCTATGGTCTTCACCGGCATCAGACATTTCAGGCACTAGAATCGATATCAGCAAAAAGTAGCCCCGACCCTTAAGGGTCGGGGCTCTGAGGCAAAAAGCCTCAGAGCTACATGTTTTATATAAGTAGACGAGTTGACGTATAGAAAGCGGACAAAATGGCTGAAACCAAATCGATGATGATAATCGACAAAGAGACGGTCAGCGCCACCAGACAGAAAATCGCTGACCCAAAGAAACTCAAAGACGCCATTAAAGACGTCAAAAAGATGCTCGGGATAAAAGAGGCCCTGCTCTGGCGATCGGAAGGTATGGCGCCCTGCTGCGGCTCCCTGAGCAACGTTTCAGCACACCTCACCCGCGAGGTCAGCCTTCTGGAAAACGCTCTGGCAGCACTGGAAAGCGGTGATAAAGCTCACGCATCAGACTTGCTTCAGGAATTCATGACCTTAATCGAAGCCAGCTGCGCCAGCGGCGAGCCTGATTACTGCTAATTTAGCTTCAGGCCAGGACCTGAACGTAATCAGTTAAAGTTATGAAACGGGAACGCCCTTCACCTTTGGGATTTTTCTGTATTCCCCATCTCAAACGTATTGACAGGCCAGAAAGTACTGGCTACAATGTACTACAGTCTTAGGTGTATTTACCGTGGTCGGGTAATAACACGAGCACGAAAATTGGAAGGTGTTAGCCTAAGAAGTTGCTCAGGAGGTGTTTAAAATGCCATTAAATACAGGCAGACACGCAGTCACAGCAGTTTTGTTGTCACTGGTTCTGGCCCTGTCCTTGCTGCTGCCGGCCGTGTTGGCTCCGCAAACAACCAGAGCTGAAGACCCGGCTATCTACGCGCTCGTCCAAATGCCCAGCCTCGAAAGCGCCAAAACTATCAAATATGCAGTTCAGGATATTATTAATATCCGTGGTATCAATGCCTTAGTAGGCTGCACCCAGGAACAACTTGATAGCCTGGTCGCCGATGGTTACATCGTCGCTGACCAGTGCACCGGCGATGAGTGCCTGGCTCAGCTCCAGACCGAACTGGAATCGCTGAACGCGTCACAAATGGTCATAGTTCGGCCAGTTGGCGATTTCAGGTACGAAATCAGTGAGCCGACTTTTCGCTGGATTGACATAACGGGAACTGGAACGGATACAGGCATTAACTGCGACGACTGCGGCGTGACAGTCCCCATCGGCTTCACATTCGACTTCTTTGGCACAAAACATAAGGAAATCAGTATCTCTTCAAACGGCTTCCTCACTTTCAGTGATAATGATTGGCAATGGTGGAACTGGTGTATCCCGGATCCCGATAACGTACCGGACTCCATATATGTGTTCTGGGATGACCTGTACTCGGACTGCTGTGACTCTTATATCTGGTACGACACACGTGACATCGGTGGAAGAAAGGCATTTATTGTGGAGTGGAGCTTAAATCATTTTTGCTGTTCTTGCACTCCTTACTTCCTCACTTTTGAGGCCATACTGTTCGAGGACAGCAATAATATACTGTTCCAATATCTCAGCATGACAGGCGGCAACTATGCTGACGGCCGCGACGCCACCGTCGGCTTAGAGAACCAAGACAATTCCGCCGGTTTCCAGTATTCATGCGATTCGCCTGCCATCCATGACTCGCTGGCCATACTGTTCACCAGAGAACCCGATGTCGACGTGAGTCTGGCATCGTCAGCAACTCAACCTAAGGTATCTCCCACAACCACATTACCCAGATTGCTCAAACCGCCCCAGGTGTCGGTGCAGTACCTGAGCGTCAACCCGCAGCAAACTATCGCCAACCAGCCGGTAACCATAACCACCAACGTGGTCAACATCGGTGACCAGGGCAGCAACTACAACGTGATTCTCAAGATAAACGGCCAGGTGGAGCAGACCAAAATGGTCGCTGTGGGCCCACAGGCCTCCCAGCCGGTCAAGTTCACCGTCACCAGGTCTCAACCGGGTAAATATAGTGTGGATATCAATGACAAGGCGGGCAGCTTTTCCATTGCCGGTGATACCTCCGCTGAACCTGTCAACGGCGGCCTGTTAGTCGTAGTAATCGTTGGTTTCCTGCTTCTCAGCGCTGCTGTCGGCCTGATATTTGCCTTGCGCCGTTCAGCATAAGACTCTGAATAGCTACCGAATTTCATAGAGGCGGCCTAAAAGAGGCCGCCTCTTTCATCATTGTAATGTCCTGTGCCAGCCTATTAACAGCCGCATCGGACCTCCGTCATGTATTCGAACAATTAGACATTCCCCAAAATTTGGCTGCCTACATAAAAAGCCTATCTAGCGCAATAGCCTCTTATGCTTTACAATAGTAGGCAGGGAGGCAGGAAAATGACCAGAGCTGTAGTCGTTGCTGATATGCTGCGAGGTTTCATGGAGCCCGGTTATCCGCTTTACTGCGGTGATAAAGCGCGCCGCATTATACCGAATATGCAGACGCTGTTTGAACAGGAGCTGGCCAAGGGCTCCGAAATATTCTATGTCTGCGACCACCACGATAAGAACGACCCCGAGTTCGCCATGTTTCCGCCCCACGCCATCGAAGGCACCATAGAATCAGAGGTCATTCCCGAATTTAAAAACTATCCCGGCAAAATAATACCTAAGAAAAGCTATAGCCTGTTCCTAAACACCTCGCTCAATGAAGAACTTGAAAAACTGAAACCGGAAACGGTGGTGATTTGCGGCGTGCTGACACATATCTGCGTTTTGATAGGCGCCATGGAGGCCAGGGTCCGCCACTACCCCGTTGAAGTGCCGATTGACTGCGTTGCCGACGTCGACGAAAAAGAGCACATCTGGGCGCTCGACTATATTGAGAAAGTGCTGGGCTGCACATTGACCAGAGCCACCGGCACCGAGCTGCCCAAGCCCCGTTTTCAAATCCCCGACTTCATTCTGGGGGGAGACACCACCGATATATACTTTGCCCGCACTGTCGAGATACTCAAGAAAGAAGGCATAAATCCGGTTGCCACCATGGAGGTGTTCCCCAGCCGCGCCGGTACGCTCTGCGGCATAGAGGAAGTTAAGTCACTTCTGGAGCAGGTGCTGCCTTCGGAAAACCGCGAGGTCTGGGCGCTGACCGAAGGCGAGTCGTTCCAGCGAAAGGAAGTCGTCCTGCGCATAACTGCACCCTATCAGAGCTACGGCGTTTTTGAGACGGTCTATCTTGGTATGCTATCTCACTGCAGCGGCTGGACAACGGCCGCCAGAGAGGTGATCGATGCCGCTGAAGGCATTCCGGTTATCAGCTTCGGCGCCCGCCACATACATCCACTGGTCGCGGGAATCATGGACTACTCGGCCATGGTCGGCGGCTGCGCCGGCTGCTCAAGTATCTCCGGCGCTAAGCTGGCCGGCGTCAACGCCGCCGGCACCATGCCTCACGCTTTGATTATCATCATGGGCGATACCGCCACCGCCATGCAGGCATTCGATAAGCATATGCCCCCGGAAGTGCCGCGCATCGCCCTCGTGGATACGTTCAGGGATGAGCCCGAGGAAAGCATAATCGTAGCTCAGGCGCTTGATGGAAAGCTGCAGGGTGTCCGACTGGATACGCCCGGCGAGCGCGGCAGGGTTACCGCTGACCTGGTAAAGGAGACAAGAGCCAGGCTGGACCTTGCCGGTTTTAAAGGGGTCAAAATCTTCGTCAGCGGCGGCCTGGACCCGGAACGCATAAGATACTTCCTGGATGAAGGCGCGCCTGTCGACTTTTTCGGCGTCGGCAGCTATATCAGTGGCGCCCGCCCTATCGACTTCACCGCCGACCTGCATGACATCGCCGGCAAGGCAATCGCCAAGCGGGGCCGGATACCAGGCATCACTCCCAACTCCCGGCTCAAACGAATCCTATAACGAAGATTCTCCTTTTCCCAAGGGGGATTATTTTATAAACCTTTTTACCGCTCATATTGACCTTGTCCATTGGTCTGAGCCCTCAGAAGAATCTATGATATAATTCACTAATCTTGAGCGCTATGTAATCCCGCACCGGGAGGTAAACAAGCCATGGTTACTGGAGAGAAAAAGAGGTCTATACGCCGATTGAAATCGATGTACCCGCTCAGGGCTAAAGTGAACGAATCTTATCTTAAAGGCACCGAAGCCCTGAAATCGGGCAAACCTGTGGTCTGGGGCATGCTTAATTACTACTACGGCGACGCCGTACTCAAAGCCATGGACATAGAAGTGGTCTACCCCGAGAACTACGGAGCCGCACTGGCCGCTTTCGGAGTGGCTCAGGGCTACCTGGACATAGCCGATGCCGATGGCTTCCCCACGCACCTGTGCGGTTACAGCCGGGCCAATATAGGCTATGCATCCAAAATGATGAAGGAACTGAAAGGTGAAATTCCGGCGGATGCGCCACTGGGAGGTATGCCCAAACCCGTATTTCTCATGTCGTCTACGGCCGTCTGCGATGCCCGGTATAAGTGGTTCCAGGCGCTGGGACAGTACATGGATGTGCCGGTATGGACGTTCGAAGCTCCCGTTCCCGGCCTGAAGGAATTCTTCATGGAAGGCACCTACGACCGACTCATCGATATGGGAGTCACGCACCTCAGGGACTTTATTGCCTTCGTGGAAAAAATAACTGGCCGGAAAATGGACTGGGACAAATTCAACGAAACTGTCGATTTGATAATAGAGATAAACCGCATACTGCACGAGACCAACGAACTACGCAAGGCCAAGCCCTGCCCCATGCACAGCCGCGATTTCTGGAGCGCCATGACCCCGGCATTGATGCTGATGGGCGATATCAAAGATTCATTGAAATGCTACTACGACCTGTATAATGAGGTGAAAGAGCTGGTGGATAACCACATAGGAGCGGTCGAGAACGAGAAATATCGAATGGTCTTCGCCGAACTGCCACCGTGGCATAGCCTTAAGCTGTTTGACAGGCTGGCCGAGCGGGGCTGGAACTTTGTTATCGAGAGCGTCGGCTATCATCCTCCCATTCCCATGGACCTTAGCGGCGTTAAAGACCCGGTGGAAAAAATCACCAGGTTCAGCTTCCAGAAATTCCTGGGCCTGTACCGGGACGCCAAGGAACACAATGTCACCGAGGGCGCACTGGCCTATCCCTACATGAAGTACGTCACCGAATGGAAGTGCGACGGTGCGCTTCTCCACCCGCTCATTAGCTGTCGCAGCGCCTCCACACACCTGCCTTACGTGGCCAACATGCTCATGGAGAAGCTCAAAGTGCCTTCGCTGACCATCGAAGGGGACATCGTTGACCTGAGACTGTTCGACATGGAGGACGCCATGACCAGGGCAGAGCCGTTCGAGGAGACCATGGAGCACTATCGCCAGGTCAGAAAACAGGAAGGCTTAGACTGGTGAATAAAAATCCAAATATAAAATATTAGAAATCCAGATGACAAATCAAAAACTAGAAACACTACAAGGCTTAAGTCTGGCGAAGAAAATTTATTCGAATAGGGAGCAGCGTGCCCGGGAAATAAAAGCTGAAGGCAAGAAGATAATAGGCTATCCCTGCACCTATGTCCCCCTGGAAATGCTCACCGCTCTTGACCTGGTGCCCTACCGTATCTACGGCAGTATCAGAGAGCCCATCACCGAAGCCGATAGAGCACTGCCTACCACGTTCTGCCCCTTCATTCGCAGCTGCCTCGACCTCGCCCTAAAAGGCAAGGACAACTTTCTGGACGGGCTGGTAACAGCCCATTCCTGCGACCCTCAGCACCGCACCGCACACATATGGGAATCCTCCGTTAAATATTCATACACGCACTTCATCGACATGCCCGGCACCATCCGGGCAGACTCGATGGCATACTATAAGGGCCAACTGGAAGACTTTAAAAAAACACTGCAGGCTTTCACCGGCAAAAAGCTGACCGCATCCAAGCTTAAGGCAGCCATTAAACTGCACAACCGGCAGCGCCAGCTGGTGCAGGAGCTGTATGAGCTGACCAAACCAGCCCAGCCGCTCATATCGGGCACCGAAATACTTCAAACAATAAAAGCAGTAATGAGCCTGCCCGTAGCTGAGGGAAACGAGCTTTTACAACAGGTGATAGGCGATGTAAATAAACGGAGCGCTGGCCCAAAAAAGAAGCCGGTGCGTCTGCTTATCTGGAGCAGCACGCTGGACGACGTCGATATCACGCAGGTATTCGAAGACAAAGCCAACGTGGTTATGGATGAGAGCTGCGGCGGCATCAGGCCTTTCCGGGGCACTATAGAGCTGACCGCCGACCCGCTGGATGGAATTGCTGACTATTACATGAAAGAGATTACCTGTGCCCGCACCTTCCGGCAGGCCAGGCTGGGCGAGACCACCAAGGACTTTGCCAGAGACCTGCAAAGCCGCTTCGGTTACTTGAAAGGCATCATCGAAGACTGGAAAATTAACGGCGCTATAATGTTTCTTGTCAGGTACTGCGACCCGTTTGCTTTCGAAATGCCTGCGCTAAAGGCCTATTTCGATGGCATCGGCCTACCAAGCATTTATATAGAATACGATTACAATATCGGCTCTCTGGCCCAACTCAAGACGAGGGTCGAGGCCTTCCTGGAAACCATTAGCTAGCAACAGCCTTCGGAGGACTGACTTGTACTTCGCCGGCGTCGATATCGGTTCCACCATGACTAAGGTCGTAATTACAGACGCGACCGACACCATACTGTCCGCCATTAAGGGGCCCACTGGTCCTGAGCACCGCCGGCTGGCCAATGAGGTCATGAAAATGGCGCTGGAGCAAACAAATTTGCAGCTTGATGATATCTCCTACATTGTAGCTACTGGATACGGCCGGGTAAACGTGCCTTTCGCCGATGCCCAGATTACGGAGCTTTCCTGCCATGCCCGTGGCGTATCCAAATATTTTCCCAATGTTAAGACAGCCATTGATATCGGCGGACAGGACGCCAAATGCCTGAAAATTAGCAACGGCAAGCTGGTAGATTTCGTCATGAACGATAAGTGCGCCGCCGGCACGGGCAGGTTTCTCGAGGTCACCGCCGCCACGCTCGGTATCCCGCTGGAGAACATGGGCGATGTCTCACTAAAGGCCACCAAGAACATCCAGCTAAGCAATATATGCACCATCTTTGCCCAGCAGGAGGTGGTTGCCCTACTGTCCCGGGGTGAGAAAGTCGAGGACATAATAGCTGGCCTTCACTACGCGCTGGCAGGCAGAGTGGCCACGCTGGCACGAAGGCTCAGGATAGAGCCGGACGTGGTTCTTACCGGCGGCGTGGCCAAGAATATCGGCATAGTCAGGGCTATGCAAGAAATACTCGGCGTAGAGCTCCAGGTTCCGGAAGAGCCGCTGCTCACCGGCGCCCTGGGAGCCGCCATACTGGCCAGAGAAAACTACGATAAAGCAGCCAGGAGCGGCGAGCCCATCCCAGCAAAATCCCGCCGCCTAAAAGAAGCCACCTTTTTCGAAAAATAAAATTTTGGCAGATATTTTTCAATTTTTATATGACATTTTGATCTTTGGTTTTTGGTTTTTGATATGAATTATTTTATGGGCATCGACATAGGCTCCGCCTACAGCAAAGGAGTCATAACAAAAGACTCCCAGCTTTTGGCCTATCATGTAATTCCTTCGGGAGCCAACTACGGAACCGCCGCTAACATCATAAAAGGCGAACTCCTGAAAAAGTCTAATCTATCCCAGGATGACATAGCTGAGGTTGTAGCCACAGGAACCGGCGCCGGCAACGTGGCTTTCGCCGCCAGGCAGGCGAGCGAAATGATCTGCACCGCCAGGGGCATCAACCATATCTTTCCGCAGGTTAAAACAGCAATCGAAGTGGCCGGTCAGTCAAGCAAAGTGATTAAAATAAACGAGCGAGGTATGGTCACCGATTTCACCGTCAGCGAAAAATGCGCTGCCGGCAGCGGGCGTTTCATCGAGGTCATCGCCAACGTCCTGCGCATAGAATTAAAGGACTTCGGCCCCCTTTCACTAAAATCGAAAGGGCCCGTATCCTTTGGCACCGGCTGCGCCGTTTTCGGTGAATCCGAGGCCGTCACCAGGGTGGCCGAAGGCGTACCTAAAGAGGACATCGCCGCCGGCGTCAATCTGTCCCTGGCCGGCAAAATATCCTCACTGGCCAGAAAAATCAAGTTCGAAGAACCCTGTGCTATCTGCGGCGGCGGCGCGCTTAACGCCGGTTTGATAAAAGCCGTGGAACAGGAACTGCATATCCGGCTGCTTATTCCGCAGCAGCCACAAATCATCACCGCCCTTGGCGCCACCGCCATCGCCGGAACCTAGCATACGCCTCTTGGCCGATACCTGAATAGACTTGACCCTTCAGGGTCAAGTTAAGCGAGGCTAAAGCCTCGCTGCTACACTTATGGTAAATATCTAACAGGTTATTAAAGTCCTAGTCCACTATAGCTACTCGAAACAGCCATCACATTGAGAGAATATGTTAGAATAAAACCTAACGGGAGGGCTATTATGAGATTCAATTGGCTTATACTGCCGGCCATACTTGTGTTGGCTATAGCGGTGGCAGGCTTTGCCCTTGCCCCCAATGCTTCAGCCAGGCATTTACCTGAGGCCCAAACCGTTCCCCAGACAACGCCAGCTATACTGAGCCACAATACGGCTCCCCCGGCCGATTATCTACCCCAGCCATCGTACTTATCTCTGTCGTTAACCACCGACAAGGCAATATACCTGACCGGCGAGGTGGTTAATATCACCGTCAGCACCAACGCCTTCAATACGCATATCGGCCTGATGGCCAGGCTTCCCGACAGTTCGCTGCAACCAATAGAGAATTTCACACTGAATTATTCGCATACCGTGTCCTGGACTGCGCCCAATGTATCGGGCCCGATACGTATTATCTGCGACGGCCAGGCCCAGGCGGAGGTCTGGAACTACTGTACCAGATTTATGTGCTTTGGACCCAGCGACAACTCGTGTCACTGGGAGACTTTCCCCTGCCTGCAAACAGTGCCGGTTACCGGGAACACGTACAATGACATACGTGTTTTTGGCCGCAACGCACCAATTTCCGGCCGCGTTATTGACTCCAACCAGCGTCCCGTATCAGGGGCCACCGTAACCCTTATAAGCACGGGACAAAGCACCATGACGGACAATAACGGCAACTACCAGATGACATACCAGCTCGGCAATAACTATGGCCTGATTAATCAAATACCCTCGGCACCGGATAACCTAACAGTCGACGCCATTGCCTGTGAACCGCAGTCTCCACAGAGCGTACAAATTCAAGCGGAAGTGGGGGCTCCCAATGTGAATTTCACCCTTAACCGAGTTTTTTATACCCCCGACCTGGATTTATCGGAATTTAACTACGCCTCTTTCTCCGGGTGGCCGCCGGCCAGGGACCTGGCTACCTGGCAGAATATTGCCGGAATTACAGTCGACGGCCCGGTGCAGATCGCCAAATTACAGTATGATAGCACGGAGATATCGCCACAGCTATTCACTATCGGCAGCAAACAGCTATATCTCATAACCACACCGCAGCCCGGCAGCTACTTAATTGACATCGGGGGCACCCCAAATTCCGTGTACACGGCGGCCGCAGCTGCCACCGTTAATAGCAGCTATCTGGAACCAGTCACGGTTGACACCACTATTCCAGCGCAAGGCAGCCAGCGGCTTAGATTTACTCTACAGTCCGACCAGATACAGCTGCAGGTCTACAAACCGTTTCCGCTACCGGCAATAATAATTCCCGTCGTTGTCGTGGTGCTTGGCGGCCTGGCCGCAGCCTATTTCCTTACCGGCGGCAGACAGCGATGGGGAAAATACTTCGTCGGGCTACAGCCCGCCGGAAAAACCGAGATAGCAATCACCAGGCAAAACGCCGGTAGAAAGGTAATTACCAAATCGCTGGCAAAGAGACTGACAGGTAATAAAGTCAAAGTTAAATAGCGATATTTGAAAAAGGAGGAGTGTAATGAAGATAGGTTGGAGAACGTTATATATCCTAATTCCCGTAATCGTCCTGGTCACACTTGCCGCCGGCCTGGCCGGACTCGCCTGCACACCGGCGGGGACGATACCGTCGAGCTGTCAGCAGTGGTACGATAAGGGAAAAATTGACGGCTACACGGACGGCTACAACAAGGGCAAGACGGATGGTCAGACGGTAGGCTACAGCGATGGCTATACCAAGGGCTTGCAGGACGGCAAGGCCCTGTGCCCGCAGTGCCCCACCTGTCCCACGTGCCCTCAACAGCAGCAGTACCCGTATTATTATCCGTATCCGCGTTACTATTACTACCCGTATTGAGACCAGTGCCTACAGTAACCGGTCGGTCTATGAACCTGGGCAATATGCCACTTATATTTTCGGTGGCACGATTGATACTTACGCACTGATTACAGTCTGAAGGAGGAGACCATGCTGGACGTTTTTTTGACCGAAGAACAAAAGAAATTTAAAAAGGAAGTGCAGGATTTCGTTAAGTGGGTGCCAAGGCAGCTGATACTCGATATGGACGCCGATAAGGTTAAGTTCCCCACCGAATTCGTTAAAGAAGCCGGCCGGCGAAATCTACTGGGAATCAGATTTCCCAAGAAATATGGCGGCAGGGATATGAAGTGGGTCGACGAAATCATGTACATCGGCGAAATAAATAAGCTGGGCATACCTTTTGCCTGCCTGTGTTCGGTGACTTCAATCGTCGGCGAGGGCATCAACGTTTTCGGCACAGAGGTACAGAAACAGAAATACTTGAAACCGTTGATTGAGGGTACCCGGTGGGCGGGAGAGGCGCTCACCGAACCCAGGGGCGGCTCCGACTTCTTTGGCGCCACTACCGTCGCCCGAAAGAAAGGTGATAAATACTATCTTACCGGTCAGAAACGTTTCGTCGTCGGATCCGAGGGCGCCGATTTCTTTCTGGTCTTCGCCGTCACCAATCCTGGAGCCGGCCGCGACTCAATCAGCGCCTTTATCGTGGAACGTGACTTCGGCGTTGAGGTCAGGCATGTTTACGGACTTATGGGCAGCCGCGGAGCCGGCACCGGCAGGCTCGTTTTCCGCGATGTACCTGTGCCTGAAGAAAACCTGCTGGGCAAAGAAGCCGACGGCTCCAAGATATTTTATAAACTGATGGTGCCGGAGAGGTTGCTTTCGGGCGGCGTAGGCGGCTCCAGAGCCCTACTAGAAATCGCAGCCAGGTACGCCAATAAAAGGCAGGCTTTCGGCCAGACCATACGGAATTTCGAAGGTGTCAGCTTCAAAATAGCAGACTGCGTGACCAAAATCGATGCCGTCAGCGCCTTTGCCTACGCCGTGGCCAGGACGATTGATGAAGGTGTGGGCACACCCGGTTATCAGAGAAGGCTGGTATCCGAGGTCAAACGGTTGTCAACGCAGACACACTGGGAGGTGGTAAATGACGCCATGCAGATTCTGGGCGGTATTGGCTACACCAACGTCTTCCCGGTGGAGAGAGCGCTGAGAGAAGCCAGACTGGCCATGATCTGGACGGGCTCCAGCGAAATTATGAACCTGATTATCCAGCACGAATACTACAAGGAAATACTGGCTCGAGGCGTCGAAGGCAGGGACATCGAAGAAGACGTCGGCCTTACCGAAGAGCAGCTGGCCGAGGAGAAGATTTACCAGCCGGAACCCATACCCACCACACCATAATCCGGCCAAATACTAAATTCTAAACTCTAAATACTAAACAATATCGAAATTCAAAAAAATTTCTAATTGAAATTTAGATATTAGAATTTATTTCGAATTTAGTAATTGAAAATTAGGATTTCCGAAAACTCCGTTTTCGGCGCTATGCCTGTTCCCTGACACGCCTTCGAGAAGCCGTGAATTTCCACAGGTACCTTACCGCGAAAGTTCCGAGATATAGCGCGGTTAGGCCAATC
>CAYPRI010000007.1:0-2376 GCA_964413085.1 uncultured Dehalococcoidales bacterium | reverse complement strand
TTTCCACAGGTACCTTACCGCGAAAGTTCCGAGATATAGCGCGGTTAGGCCAATCAGTGAGAACAGTATCATCTGCGGTGGCTTTAGTGTAGTGTGAGCACCGACCACGGCGCCGAGGACGATATACAGGCCATCCCAAGCTAGGCTGGACAGCAGTATACTAAGCGTGAGCACTTTCACCTGTTTCTTAGCACCCAGCAAAAGAGACAGTGGTATCCGGAGCCATAGTATCCTACCTATGGCTACAGAAAACGGCGATAAAAAGTTTATCTTGCGGTACCATTTTGCCTTGACTGAGCTGTTCTCTTCCAGCTTTTCGGCTACACTGGCCTCGAAGTGTTTATTGTAGAACTTTGTTATGGGCATACTGCCGAACCGGCCAAGATAAGCTAATATGACCGCTCCGACAATCCGTCCCACCAGAGCTACCATCCACAGTAGTACTACATCGATCAGCGGTATAACTCCAGTGCCGAAGTTGTAGCCCGTCATCAACCAAATAGTCTCCAGCAGGTAAGGCACGACCGGGCCGAACTCGCCTACAAAACAGATAATAAATAGAAAAATAACCAGCGTCGGATTAAATGTACCGGCTAAGTTAAAGGCTTGTTGGATAAGAGCTTCGAAGTTCATTGGCTCGTCTAATTATTATACGCTGGGACATCGAGGAGCTCCGGAACGGTGACAAACGTATACCCCTTGGCCTGCAGCTTCTCAATAATCAACGGCAGCGCCTCCACGGTCAGGCTTTTATCCGCCTTGGGGCAGTTGTGGTCCGTTCCGTAACCGTCGTGCAAAAGTATTATCTCACCTTTAGAAGTTTCATCAACAATTCTGTCAGCTACTTTCTCATACGAATGTGTGCTTAATTCACCTGTGGAAACACTCCAGGTTACCTCAATCATGCCCTGGCGCTTGACTTCTTCAAGTTCCCAGGGACTCTTTTTCCCGTGTGGCGGACGGTAGAGGTGCGGCTCCACTCCAACAGTATCGGCTATGACCTTTTCCGCAGTCACCATGTCCCTGGCGCCGAATTCTGTAAGCGCATGATTGGCGTCATGCGTATATGAATGGTTGCCCAGCACGTGCCCTTCGGCCACTATTCGTTTAGCAGTATCAGGATAAAGCTCAACATTTTTACCAACGCAGAAAAAGGTCGCTCTAACATTATACCCATCCAGAATATCGAGTACTTCCGATGTATACGGTTCATTCGGTCCGTCATCGAAGGTCAGCGCCACAATCTTGTCATGAAGGTCTCCCTTATAGTAGACCTTACCGAAAACGGGCGACGTCGGTATGATGTAACCGTACAAGAGCAGGACCATAACCAGTGCCACCGGCGACACCCTGAACATAACCCTTCTTAAATTCGTACTGTTAGCGAACTCGTCAAGCCTATCAGCATAGGACTTTGCCATATATCCGAGCCAGCGGCCAATGTGACCACCGGCCTCAATAATACAGACGGCCAGAGGTTTACGTACGCTGCGCGATGAGGTTAAGGAGTAAAAATTCCTGGCATAATAAACCTTCCCCACCTTACTCAGCCGGCTGGAAATGCCGAGCTGGTCTGCGGAAAAGGATACCTCGCCGTAACCACCCGCATCCAGGAAAGCCTGTTTTCGAAAGGCAAAAGTGGCGCCCGACACCAGAATGGGCCTGCCAAGTAGTTTCACGCTCAACCTGTTGGTGCAATCTCTGATGAAATATTCGAATCCCTCCCAGGATGGCGGGTCGTTATAAAGGAATCTGCCGGCAAGCGCTACGGCGTCAAGGTGCGCGGCGAAATGGTCGGCTATTCTGGTAAGCCAGTCGCTGGGGTAAACCGTATCGGCATCGGCCTGGGCGATTATGTCACCCCGAGCGGCATCGGCACCGACCTGTCGGGCATAGGTGACACTCTTTTTCTCGAGGCAAACAACAACCTGTACGCCGTAGCTTCGGGCAATATTGACCGTATCGTCAGTGCTGCCGTTATCGGCGACTATAATTTCATATTCGCCCCGGTAGTCCTGGCTCTTCAGGGACTCCAGGCATTCGGCTATGAATTTCTCTTCGTTCAGCGCCGGTATAACAACGCTTATCATTGCCATAAAAGTACCGTACCTTTTATTTTGGCATAGATTTCATTAATCGGCAACCGACCGCTGAACCTGAAAGCCGCGAAGTCTAAGCATAATATTGACAGCAAAATACAAATAACGTATGATTATATGCGTAAATGCGCATATAGTAATGGAGCGATATGAGAGATTTAATTAAAGCCTTCAAGGCATTATCCGACGAGACCAGGTTGAGGATTCTGAACCTGCTGCTGGAGCGCGAGTGCTGCGTCTGCGAAGTCATGCAGGTCCTCGATATCTCCGAGTCGAG
>CAYPRI010000006.1:0-46666 GCA_964413085.1 uncultured Dehalococcoidales bacterium | reverse complement strand
CTAAATTTAGGATAAAATTATAAATCTAAATTCATAAATCCCTGTATAATGAATTTAATGGCAGATGTTCAGAAAATACTTGAACTTTTAAGCGCCGAATATGGTCACGGAAGTCGGCGGCGTAGGGAAAGCCCGGTGGCTGCCCTGGTGCAAACGATTCTGTCGCAAAATACGTCAGACAGGAATTCCAGGCCTGCTTTTGAGCGCCTCCTGGCCTCTTTTTCTGGCTGGGAAGAGATAGCCAATACCAGTGTAGTCCAAATTTGTAAAGTCATTAAAGCCGGCGGGCTGGGAATGGTCAAAGCCAGGTACATAAAGAAAGCCCTTCAGGAAATACAGCACCAGCGGGGTGGCTTCGACCTTGAGTTCTTAAAGAACTTACCGCTGGACGAAGCCAGAGACTGGCTAATGCAACTGCCTGGGGTCGGCATGAAGACGGCCAGCGTCGTTTTGCTTTTCTCCCTAGGTACGCCGGCTTTACCCGTGGACACGCATGTATTCCGCGTGACTAAAAGACTAGGGCTTATTGATGATAAGATTTCGGTAGAAAAAGCGCACAGGCTATTAGAGCAACGTGTGCCGTCTGATGATGTTTATCAGTTTCACGTTTTGCTTATTGAGCATGGCCGTAGGACGTGTAAAGCGCAGCGGCCGCGCTGTGTGGAGTGCGTGCTGGCCAGTTTGTGCCCTAGCTACGAGAAGTTTGTGGGGCGGAAGTGGAGTGCACAGGTAGCCTGACTTCGAATTCCGTGCCCTTACCAAGCGTACTTCTGGCAGTGATTTCTCCCCCGTGAGCCAGCACTATCTGCCTGACTATGGCTAACCCAAGTCCGGCACCAGCTTTACCGGCTGAAATATCGGCGCGGTAGAAGCGTTCAAAGACATGTCTTATTTGCTCGGCGGGTATGCCCGGGCCATTATCGATTATGGAAATCTCTGCGATATCCGGATTTATTTGTTTTGCCTTGACGCTGACCTCACCGCCAGTTGGTGTATGTTTCAGGGCATTGTCCAGCAGGTTGCTGAATACCTGCTCCAGACGGTCGATATCACCAGCCACGGGTTGCAAATGTCCGATATCCGTTTTCAGGTTCACGCCTTTCTCCTCCGCACGCATTAAAAATATCTCGTAGCACTGTAGCAATAGTTCTTTCAAGTCAACAGGTTCCTTAATCATTGTTACCTGGCCCGATTCGAGTCTGGAAAACTCGAGTAGTTCTTCAACCAAGCGCATCATGCGTTTCGATTCGTCCTCGATGACGGTGGCAGCCTTAAGTTGAGCGTTTTTTCCTTTAGCTGTGCCGTCGACCATAGCCTGAGCAAATCCCTTGATAGAGGTCAGCGGACTTCTGAGTTCGTGGGAGACATCGGCAACGAAATCGCGAAGCATCTGCTGAGAACGCTTGACCTGCCTGGACATCTGATTGAAACTCTTAGCCAGGCCTTTTACTTCCTTCGGCCCGTTTACCGGAACTTCCTGTTCGTAGTTGCCACGTGCGATTTCTTCAGCGGCATTGGTCACACGACGGATAGGCACATATACAGAACGGGCTAGAACGATTGCTATAATTATGGACACGGCTAAGGCCACCAGACCAGCCCAGATAAATGGTTTAACGAAATCAGCCCAAATAGCCAGCGCCTGGCTACGGGGCACAGCCAGCAGCAATGTATTCGGACTAGGTGGATTTATTGGACCGGGCGGTCCGAATAGAGCGCCGACAGGTTGAGCAACGAATATAAATTTCTCGCCGCCCTCAGCCGTGTAAATTCCACGATAAGCGCCTGGCCGATTGCCGGGTGGTTGCATAATTTCGAAGCTGGAAGGCGGAGTCCAGGACTTGTTATTAGGTATTGCCTGATTAATGACATTACCTTCGGAATCCAGCAAAAATATATATGTCCCCGTTTCATCTGCCGTTTCCTGCAGATTGTTCCAGGCCTGATTCTGTGTTACCTGACCTCTGGCAGCAGCTCTAAACTGCACGTAGATCGGCAACGCCGTATCCGCCAGATGGGCCATAGCCATCTTGTTAATCTGGTCGCCCAGCAAGATTATAAGCGAAGCGCCGACTATTCCGAGACATAGAACTATAATTAGAACGAAAGAAAGAATGAGGCGCATGCGTAGGCTCAATTTATACCTCTATTACCTCAGCTTTTTGACGTGTGAGATTTAAGCACCATCTTGTAGCCAATGCCCCGGACGGTCTCAATGGCAACGTTGGACACCCTCAATTTATCGCGCAAATGATTGATGTGTATGTCTACGGTTCGAGTTTCACCGTAGTAATCTGTTTCCCACACTATCTCAAGGAGCCTGTCCCTGGTCAATACAACACCCAGGTTTTGGGCCAGCGTTGTCATCAAGTCGAACTCTTTGGTCCGCAGGCGCAGCGGCTGTCCATCGATAGTGGCCTCGCGTCTGGCAAGGTCGATTCGCAAGTTCCCCACATCGATAGCCTCCCCAGATTTAAATCCGGCCTTGTAGCGGCGAAGGATTGCCTTTACTCTGGCTACAAGTTCTCTGGGATTGAACGGTTTGGTTATATAGTCATCCGCTCCAAGCTCCAGGCCGACTATTTTATCTACATCTTCTTTCCTGGCTGTGAGCATAAGAATAGGCACGTCGCTTTTCTTTCGTATCTGGCGGCATACCTCAAAACCGTCTATATCAGGCAGCATCAGGTCCAGTACAACGAGAGACGGCTTGCTGTCACTCAATTTTTTCAATGCATCGTTCCCATTGCCAACTCCTTCTACCCGATACCCCTCCTGTTCCAGATATAATTTGGCCAGAGCTACGATATTCGGTTCGTCGTCGACTACCAGTATTGTTGTCACAAGATGCCTCCGAAGAGGTTTGGATAATTATATATCAAACACCTCCATGTGCGTATGGCGTATACGTTGACAGGTAAAGTATCACTTTTGCGTGTGGTTAACTCTATAGTTTAACAGTGGAATGTTGCCTTGATTTTATCGCCATGTAAAGTTTTAGTAAAAAATTAAGGGTGATGAGTTAAGTGAAAGTGATACTGAAGATGACGACTGAAGAACTTTGCCAGCCTATTTTTTTCGGCCAAAAGTATAGGAACAGGCCCCTATCATAGCCGCCGCAAATAAGACCAGTATGAGAAACTCGATATAAACAGGCAGCACAGTAGCCGACCCGCTGAAAGATGCCCAGCGAAGTACGTCAACGCCATACGTCATTGGATTTACATAGCTGAAGTCTCTTAGCCAGGCCGGGGCCGATGTCAGCGGGAACAGTGCGCCGCTGGTGAAAAACATAGGCATAATTACCAGGCTCATTATGAAATTGAAGCCTTCCATGCTGGTCATAAGTGAAGCAATGAGCAGCCCCACTGAGACAAGCCCAATAGATATAAGAACCATGATAGGCAAGAGTATGACAAAGGAAATGGGCGGCAGGTGAACTCCTACCAGGTATGATAGCGGCAACAATAACGCTCCCTGAATAAGAGCGCTCGTCCCACTGCCGAGCGCTTTACCTATGACTATCGTGGTACGGGAGACAGGGGCTACCAAAATTTCTTTGAGAAATCCGAACTCCCTATCCCATATGACTGAAACGCCGGAAAATACCGAAGTGAAGAGAAGCGTCATACCGAGAATTCCGGGGAAAATATATGTCTGATAGTTGATCGTGCCTGATAGCTCGATGCCCCGGAGACCGCTGCCGAAAACAACGAGCCACAGCAAGGGTAATATAAGCGACGACAGAATACGTGACTTTTCACGCCAGTATCTCAGCACCTCCCGATGCCAAAGTCCGTAGATTTTCCGGAGGTCGCTCACCTGCTCGGCCTCCTCATCATAAATTTCCTCATTTGCGACTCGGCTTCGTCGGCTCGTATATCCCGCCCAGTATAGTGGAGGAAAACGTCATTTAAAGTTGGACGGTGAACTGAAACGGAGCTTACCTCTACTCCGATCTCTGTGGCGATTTTAATCAATCTGGGTACCAGCTTTTCAGCATTGGGAACAGTCAATCTTATGGAATCCTTGGAGGAGTCTATATGGCGGTCGAGCTTGAGTTCGGCAAATCTGGAAGCGAGTTTTTTGGCCTGTGCTGTAACGACCGTGATGACGTCACCTTTAAGCGCCGTTTTCAGATTCGCTGGCGTGTCAATAACATTGATTTTGCCATGGTCGATGATGGCTATTCGCTGGCAAAGCTGGTCGGCTTCCTCCATGTAGTGAGTGGTAAGGATGATCGTAATTTCGGAAGTCAGAGACAGGTTTTCAATGTATTCCCAGAGGTGCTCCCGAGTTTGGGGGTCCAGTCCCAGTGTTGGTTCGTCCAGGAACAGGACGCTCGGCCGGTGAAGTAAGCCACGGGCCAGTTCCAGGCGCCTCCTCATGCCGCCGGAGTAGGTTCTCATAGCATAATCGGCTCTGTCTGCCAATCCCACCAGTTCCAGTACTTCGGCAATACGTTTTTTGGTTAGCTCCGACGGCATGTCATAAAGGCAGGCATGGAGCTGCAGGTTCTCTCTTCCTGTCAACCGGTCATCGATGCTGGGGTCCTGAAAGACGATACCTATGCTGCGTCTAACCTTACCTGACTGTTTCAGTATATCGAAACCGTTCACCGTGGCGCTTCCTGACGATGGATTTATGATGGTACAAAGCATTGAAATGATGGTTGTCTTGCCCGCGCCGTTGGGACCAAGCAAGCCAAACACCTCGCCATGGTCCACGGTCAGGTTTAACCCGTCAACCGCGGTCAGCCCGTTATATCTTTTCGTTAAATCTTCGGTCTCGATGGCAAATTTCGGTTTCATAATAATTTTTGACCGCAACATATAATTATAGGAATAAATAGCCCGGCAGGTCTAATTATGTGAATGAACTCTACCTGGCTGTTTAACCGTTGCTGTTTGGGTTATCCAGGAGAGCTGTCAGCGGGCATGCTTAGTCTATGCCCGGGGCGGGAAAACGGCGACAAATGGCGGCTACCTGCTCCGCTATTTGTTTCTGAGTCTTTTTATCTTCAGGGTCGGAAAGAACCTTCATGATGAAGGCGGCGATTCGTTTCATTTCCCTGGGCCCGAAACCTCTACTAGTAGTGGCAGGCGTGCCCAATCTGATGCCGCTGGTTATTTGCGGAGGCCTGGGGTCTGAGGGAATGGCGTTTCTATTAACCAAAATGCCGGAGGCCTCCAGTGCTTCTTGAGCTTTAATCCCAGTTATGCCGGTCGAGGTCAAGTCAACAAGGATAAGGTGGTTATCGGTGCCCCCGGATATCAGGCGCAAACCGTCATTTTGAAGGCCGGCCGCCAGCGCACTGGCATTCTTCAGAACAGCCTTTTGATAGGTAATGAAGCCAGGCTGCATAGCTTCGAAAAAGGCTATGGCTTTAGCTGCTATGGCGTGCATCAGCGGGCCCCCCTGCATGGTTGGGAATACCGCTGAATCTATTTTGGCAGAAAATTCCTGTTTACATAAGATGAAACCGCTACGCGGACCGCGTAACGTCTTATGGGTGGAAGAAGTAACTATCTGGGCATGCGGTACGGGCGATGGATGTAAATTGGCAGCTACCAGTCCTGCCAGATGAGCCATATCGGCCACAAGTATGGCATTGACGGCATCAGCTATCATGCGAAATCGTTGGAAGTCAATAATTCTGGGGTAGGCGCTGGCACCGCAAACAATGAGTTTCGGCCTGTGCTTTAAAGCTATTTTTTCCACCTCATCGTAATCAAGCCTCTCGGTTTTAGGGTCCAGTCCGTAGGAAATGAATTTGTACCATTTACCTGAGAAGTTTGCGGGGGCACCGTGGGTTAGATGGCCGCCGTGGCTTAAGCTCATTCCCATAACGGTATCACCAGGCTCGAGACAGGCGAAGTAAGCCGCCATATTAGCCTGGCTGCCGCTGTGAGGCTGAACATTGGCGTGCTCGGCGTTGTATAATTTCTTGGCGCGTTCGATTGCCAGACTTTCTATAGCATCTATATTGGGGCAGCCCGCGTAATAGCGGCGATTGGGGTAGCCTTCGGCATATTTATTGGTCAGTATCGAGCCCTGGGCATCAAGAACCGCCCGGCTGGCGTAATTTTCTGCAGCAATAAGATTTATAGTATCTTTCTGCCGCTTTGCTTCCAGTTTAAGAAATCGCGCGATTTCGGTGTCTTTTTTGGGATTTGCGGACAATCTAAGTCTCCAAAAGGCTTAGAGAATAATACCACCGCCTTTGAGAGAGGTCAATAAGTCTTATATGTGTTTATCCGATGGGTGCAGCTATCTCGTTACCTTTGGGACGACGAAGCGGCATGAGCAGCGCTGGTAATACACCGACTAAAATAATGATAGAGGCGATCACGTATTCCGTCTGAAAGGCTGCCACTGCGGCTCTTGAATTGGCCAAAAGATAGAGTACGTAAACGGCTGTATGTCTGGCTGCTTCTAAAGTCTGGCCTGCCTGCATTAGAATGACCTGTACCATGGAAACGAAGTGGATGGTCTCGATAGAGTTAGGAGTAAACGTCTGTGAAATAACAGCGAGGTTTGTTTTTTGAAAATTTGAAAGCATGGTGGCAAAGACGGCGATGCCCAGAGAGGCGAAAACAGTCCGGCTGACGTTCATAATCGAAGACGCTTGCGCTGTCATTTTCTGTTCAACTGTGGCTAAAGCATAGGTCATCACGGGCATCATGGACAACCCTATTCCCATGCTTCTGATAAATAGTATTAGCCTTAACAGATTATCCGGTGTGGTGGTGTCTATGGTACGCATCCAGTAAGTTGTGACACCTGTCACAAGCAATCCGGCGACCACGGGTATTTTGGGACCGATCCTGTCATAAAGACGTCCCGCTATTGGCATAGTAACAATGGAGCCCAGCACCGCCGGCAACATGAGCAATCCTGTTTCCAGTGCAGTCAGGCCTCGAATATTTTGTAAGAATAGAGGTAATAGAAAAATAACTGAAAAGAGACCTATAGTAGTCACAAAAACCAATCCTGTAGCGATAGAAAAGCCTCGGTTTTTAAAAATACGAAGGTCAAGCATTGGCTGATCTGACCGCAATTCCAGGACAATCCAACTTATGAGACAGAGCGTGCCCAGAATCAACAGTCCTACAACACGAATATCATCCCATCCCCAGGTGGGAGCGTAAGATAGAGCGTAGAGTACGGCACTAAAGCCTGTGGCTGCCAAAGCGAATCCTTTAAGGTCAAAGCCAGCCGGCATGGATGGTGTCTCCTGAATCCACAACATTCCCAGCATGATGGCTGCAAGCACAACGGGAACGTTCACATAGAAGCACATACGCCAGGATACGTCGGTTACCAAAAAACCACCTAGCGTTGGTCCAATTATAGGCCCAAGCATCAAGGGTATACCGAAAATAGCCATAGCCGTGCCACGCTGGTCAGGAGGCACGTTGAGAAAAAGCAGAGTCATGGCTATGGGACTCAGCAATCCGCCGGCAAGCCCCTGAAGTATTCTGAATACTATGAGTGAGTCGGCGTTCCAGGAAAGGCCGCACAGAATTGACCCGACCAGGAAACCTGCTTGACTAGTAATGAAGACTCTTTTGGTACCGAAACGATTACATAAATAAGCTGCTGCTGGTGTCGTAATCGCGGTGGCCATTAGGTAGGCGGAAATAACCAGCTGAGCGTGGTCTGTGGGTACATTGAAGACCGCTATAATATGCGGCAAGGCAATATTCATAATTGTCTGGTCGAGTATGACCATGAAGGTGCCCGCTACGGCGACCAGTAAAATTTTCCATTCAGTAGTCTGCGGCATGGTGGATTTTTCCGGTCACTTTATAGTTATCTTTACTTCCACAGAGGTGCCGGGGATTAGGATATATCTTCCAGGATTATCGATAGCAATTTTTACCGGCACTACCTGAGCTACTTTTATGAAGTTGGCGGTGGTATTGTTCTGAGGTATTATTGAAAATGTCCCAGCCGTAGCTGCTGCTATACCTTCCACATGCCCTTCTAAATTGGCGCCGCCTAGGCTATCAACGGTGATTTGAGCCTGTTGTCCGGGTTTTATTCGGTAAATTTCTGTTTCGGTTACATTAGCCAGTACCCATGTTTCGGAAATGTCGTAAACAGTAACTATGGGTTGCCCGGCACCTAGTACGGCCCCCGGATAAGTCCAGACTGCGGCTACGTAGCCGTTCACCGGGGATTCGACATTGCTACGACCTATCGGGATATCTTTCAATCCCTGCATAGTTAGAGGGTTGTCGGAGCGAGGTGCACCGACAATAGCAATCCGCTGTCCCTTCTCTACATAGCTGCCATAGTCTGTATCGAGACTGATAACCTGGCACGGCGCCAGAGCACCTATGGATATTAGTGGTGCAGATATATTTGCGTTGCTAGTGCTTACGTATTTGAAGTTTTCATACCAAAGATAGCCGCCAACAACGGCGGCAATAACTACGAAGATACAGGCAGTGAAGAAAATAATTTTGCCCGTTCTCGATGTGAGCATCGTTTTCATCCTATCGCTAAATTTATTTGCCATAACGCATTCCTCCAAAGTGGTCGCAGTCGTTAATTTCCACTTCCTAGCGACCTGGCCGGTGTACTGCTACTTTCCAGTAACACTTTTTCACCTTCGTTTAAGCCTGATAAAATTTCTGCTTGAGTATGACTTTGTAGGCCAACTTGCACCTGACGCTGTTCCATTTGACCTACCGTGTCTTCTTTAATTACGTAAACCCAGTATTCGGCACCCTTCGCATGCAGGGCACTGACCGGCACCAGTAAAACATCGCTGCGATTAGCAACCATTATTTCGGCGGTTGCAGTCAACCCTCCTGCAAGATACGGGGTGGACTCCGGAGCAAGCGCAATCTCGATGTTATATGAGCCAGCGCCTGTCTGCAGCGTGCCAAAAGGTGAAACGAATTGCACCTCGCCGTCGAACGTTTTACCGGGGAAAGCATCTAAGAAGACGGTCGCCTTCTGGCCCTTGGATATTTTGTCCACGTCGATTTCATCGACTACGCCCGTCATAGTGATAGTGCGGGTGTCGGCCAGCTTAAATACGTAGACATCGATGGGCAGGCCGGTTACAGAATATCTCTGGGTTATCATGTCTCCTGCGTGTAGGTTGACATCAACGATTTCTCCGTCGAAAGGTGCCAGCAATTCGGTCTTGAGCAGAGCCTGTTTGGCGCGGTCGAGGTTAATCAAGGCTGTCTGGATATTTATGCTGTAGTCTCGCTGGGCCTTTAAATTGAGTCCCTGGCGAAAGGTAGATACGTTTTCTTGCAGCACCTTGTCCCCTAACTCAAGGTCATGTATTACCATTTGAAGTGTTTCATTCAGTTTTAAGGAGTCGACCTCCTGTGAACTAGCCATCTGCTTGGCTTCTTCCAGCTTAACCAGCGCTTCGTTTATTATGGTGAAGCCAGTGCAGCTATCGGGACAGGTATACGCACCTGGTGAATGCGAAAGCCGCCGGATGATTACATTTGTCTCGGCCATGTCACTTGCCAGCGATTCAAGCGACTTGGTTGCCATGGTGTAATTGCCAGATCCGATTTGCGTCTGGATTTCACGAATATCGTTTACTTCGTTAGTCAGCCTGGTAATGGCAAGGTCTAGATCGTAGTTAGGAACAGCTTCCTGCGTAAACTCATTGAGTTCGGTTCTGAGACTGCGGTATTCCGGATTGGTATAAACGTTTTTTGACGCATCGATGTCAAATCTAGCCAGGACTATCTGTGAAGCTGCGGGCTGAAATTGGCTGTCAGCCAGCAATGTTTGTGCTTTCTGTATTTCGCTTACGGCAAATTCGTAGCGGTACAGAGCTACGGCATCGCTATAAAAAGATGGCGTTCGTATCACGCCGCAGCAGGTCGTCTGAACCACGTTATTTATAGCCAGTTCCAGGGCATATTGTGCAGATTCGACGGCCATTTTCTGAGTGGCATCGTCCAGCTTGGCGAGCAGGGCGCCGGCTTTGACTAAATCTCCTTTTTTAACGTAGACATTCTCAATTTTTGCACTGTAAGGAGGAGTGAACATAGTGGAATCGAAATAAAGGTTGACCGCAACCGGCATTTCAATGTACCCGTTCGCCGTTACTGTAACTTCAAGGTTACCCCTTTTGGCTACGGCCACGGTTTGCATTTCGGTGACAGGTTTAGTTGAAGTACAGCCTATAGGAAGGATGGAAATTAAGAAGAAAGCGGCTAAAATGATTGTACAAATTTTTTTACTCATGCTCTGAACTCCTGAAGTAACCCAATATGTTTTTAATACTTTCATCACGTTTTTTCCTCTCGCCGAATTCCGGCTGCTCTGACCAACGAACGGAGACCTTGTGCCACGGTCGTCAGTTCTTCTGTACCGAGGTGCGTTAGAATTCGATGCAAATGCGTGGTCCTGTTCTCTCTAAGCCTGGCCAGCAGGGACTTTCCTTTTTTGGTTGCCTGGAGCAGTTGCATACGTCGGTCTTCAGGATTCTCACGCCGACTTACCAGTCCCTGTTGAACCAGACGGTCGATTATTCTGGTTACATCTGGGGGAGTGACTCCCAATGCGTTGGCTAATTTTCTGAAATTAGTGCTGCCTTCGGAGTCTATGAAGAACAAGCTTTTCAGTTGGCCGATAGTCAAGTTTAAATCAAGCCATGCCTCGGGCGAATATTGACCCAGTGCATGGCTCATCCGCTGCAGCAGAATTATTTCTTCGATAAGCTCGATTCTATCAGCCCTTATTTGCGTCTGTGGCGGATGGTTTAAATGAACGTTCACATCTAATTAATAGTTTAGAATATGTTATCGATAATATCAACTCCCTATATGACCAGACGGTAAAATTTTTCATTGATTGTCTTATTAAAATCTTGCCAAAATACAGATGCTTCTATATACTAGTCTGTCTGAGGGTGGAATAACGGTGAAGACACGTGTATCTAAGGCATGTTTGGGATTGCTAGCTGCCTTGCTGGCTTTGCTGAGTGCCTGTCTTGTTAGTAGTGAATCTGGCATCAACAAGAGCCTGGCCATAGCCAGCCTTCAGGCGGATTATATGAGCGTTTATCCTAAAGGAGCCTTGGATATAAAGTGTGTTGTAACGGCTCCCGCGGGCGATGGCGTCAAGTATATCTGGTCGTCGGACGGTGGCAGCCTGACTGGCGATGGTTCCGCTGTCCAGTGGAAGGCGCCGAATGAGTATGGTGACTATCACGTAATGGTGACAGCCAAAGACAACAACGGAGGTAGCGCTGACGCTGTCCTAACCCTTAGTGTTGTACCTAGGCCGATTCATCGTTGTTGTGGCAGGTAGAAAAATAGCCATCTCTTTGTGGATCGCTTTTTAGATGAAATACAGTATAGTAATAGTTGTTCTTTCTCTGTCTTTATTAGTTGCTTCTTTTGGCTGCGGCGGCAGCAATAGCGGAATAAAGATTCTAAGCCAGGACATGACCGTACACGAGTTCCCTGGCAACTTATCTCAAAGCATGGCTGTTGTGTACGGTAGAGCTCAGAATATTACAAAAGCGACAATAGATTATGCCACTATCTCAGTCAATTTCTATGATAAGGACAAGACAGTCATAGCCATGGGTTCGGCGATCAAGCAGAATCTCCAACCCGGTGAAGCATGGGACTTCAGCATCCAGACCGTTGGCCCCGATGCCTGGAAGATAGTGAGCTATGAAATTGCTGTCGCCACAAAGTAAGATCACATATTTACAAATTAGTCTTCTATCTTGTAGTAAACATCCGCTTTTGATATTCTTTTTTATAGGGAGGTGTTTGAGATGAACAATTACAAGAGCGCTGTTAGTATTTTGATCGTGCTATCTATCGTAGCAATGCTGGGCGTAGGTTGTGCGAAACAGACAACGCCAACGCCGGCACCGACGGGAAACCGACCGCCGGTAATTGTAAGCCTGGTAGCACAGAGCCAGCAGATTTACCCTTCCGGTGATACTGAGATTACATGTGTTGCACAGGATGCAGACGGCGACCAGCTAAACTTTACCTGGTCGGCTACCGGTGGTAGTTTCAGTGGCTCCGGACCTACCGTCGATTGGAAAGCTCCTCCGGTTTATGGTACGTACGATATAACGGTTGCAGTCGACGATGGTAAGGGCGGAACAGTTCAGTCTACGGTACCCATAACCGTCGGTGCGAACCAATCTCCGATTATTTCCGACCTCTCCGCCAGCCCGTCAGGAGTATTGTATGGGCAGACTGCGATGCTCACATGTATAGCTAATGACCCGGACGGTGACGTGCTCTCATATAACTGGTCAGCCAGTGCCGGCAGCATCAGTGGGGTAGGAAACAAAGTAACCTGGATAGCTCCCAGTAAGAGTGGCAGCTTTAATATCACAGTGCTTGTCAGTGATGGCAAGGGTGGCCAGACTCAGGGCAATGTGATGGTTACTGTCGCCGCGGCCACGAATGTGACAACCTTAACGCCAATAGCGGCGGAGACTGGGACAGTGGCTTCTAACGGTGACAGAGATACCTCCCGGACTAGAGCTGGTGACGATGATAAGAATATAGGTTATTATGCTTTTTGGAGTTTCGATACCTTTGGCCTGGCTGGGAAAGACATACAAAATGCAACGCTTAAGCTGACTACGAGGACCGTTGTCGGCGACCCGTTTTCCCGTCCTCCCAATCTCGGTGGGCTGCGGTTCTGGAAAGTCACATACGGTGATAAATTGCCGAATCCTAGGTACAGCGGTAGCAATCTGATAAACGTTCCCATCCAGACCAAGCCGCCAACCAGCTTGGACGTAACGCAGGAGATAGAAAATATCGCCGCTGGCGCAATTAACCGCTTTCAGGTCGAAGCGCTGTTTCCAGATCTGGCAACTAACGGCGATGGAGTAGCTCAATTTATCGAGTGGTCGGATGCAGTTCTGGAGGTTACTTATTCAGAAGGGCCTCCAACACCTTCTCAACAGTACAAGTAATCCATTTCTCATAAAATATTACGAGCAAGGCGGTCCAAGGGCCGCCTTGCCTATTTCTTCACCGATTTTGACATATTGTTAATATAATGATAAATTATAGTAGTTAGCAGTCTTAGGGGGAGAGTGCTAAAAATGCTTAAGGGTTTAACTTCTAGAAGAGAAGCAGTGCTGAAAATTATAGTCAGCGAATATATAGACACGGCGATACCCGTGGCTTCGGAAACAATTTTTCGAAATTACAAACTGGGTGTTAGCCCGGCGACTATTCGTAATGACATGGCCTATCTTGAAGCCGAAGGTTATATAGTTCGCCCGCATACCTCAGCCGGCAGCGTTCCTCTGGATAAAGGCTACCGCCTTTATGTGGAGTCATTGACCCGGAAAACTGAACTTGACCAGCAGGAACAAGACCGGATAAAAAAACTTTTTCGCGAGGTCGAAAAGGAATTCGAGAAATGGCTGAAGCTGGCAGCTGCCATAGCGGCCAGCCTTGTGAAAAATGCTGCTCTGGTTACTGTACCAAAGCCAAGAGAGTGCCGGTTTAAACATGTGGAACTGGTCGCCTTGCAGGAGTCGATGGCCTTGATGGTTTTAGTGCTCAGCCAGGCAATTTTGAAGCGGCATATCTTGTCTTTCGCTCAGCCGATAACTCAGGAACGGCTGGCAATTATATCTAATAAATTGAACACAATATTAGCAGGATTAACCAGCTCTGAGATTATGGCCAGGAGGGCACAACTTTCTCGAGAAGAAGCTCAGGTAAGCGAAGCAGTTGTCGATATGATGTCTGCCGAGGATGAAATGGAATACGAGCAGCCTTATCTTGAAGGACTGCGCTTAATGCTGGGGCAACCCGAGTTCGCAGAAAAAGACCGGATGTTGAGTATTATGGAACTGATGGAGACCAGGGACTGGCTAAGTTCGGCGTTCGGACGACGACCAGAGAAGCTTGGAGTGCAAGTGGTAATCGGCGGAGAAAATCAGAACAAGATACTGCGAGATTTAAGTCTGGTTTTTAGCCGCTACGGTATACCCGATCAGATGGGCGGTACCATCGGTATAATCGGCCCGACAAGAATGAATTATCGCAGGGCTATTTCTACAGTCGACTACATTTCACGTATATTGAGTGATTTAGTAGCTGGCGCCGTCCGCAACGTCTGAAATTCAATTTAGGAGGCTTTGTTGGCTAAAGAAGAAAAAGGTACATTCGATGACAGAGTGTCTGACGCGACTGAGGTGCAGGACGCGGAGTCTTTAGCGCAACTTCTGGCTCAGGAGAAAGAGAAAGCCGAAAAATATCTGGCCAGCTGGCAAAGGACCGAAGCTGATTTTAGAAATTATAAAGCGAGAGAGGAGAAAGAAAAGAAAGACGTGGTGAACTGGGCTAATGCTACATTGGTCTGTGATATACTACCTGTACTCGATGCGTTCGACCGCGCTTTCGAAGGTGTTACTCCTAAGGGCAACGACCTGAGCTGGATTACCGGCTTTAGACAAATTCAAAAAATGTTATTTGATGTTCTAAATAAACACGGACTAACTGAGGTTAAATGCCTGGGTGAGGTTTTTGACCCGAGCCGCCATGAAGCTGTGGCTCAACAGGAGGGTGAAGAAGGATTGATAGTCGGCGAAACGCGAAAAGGATACACTTTAAAGGATAAGTTACTTCGGGCGCCGCAAGTGGTTGTGGGAAAGGGCCAGAAAGCTCCTGAGTCCGCACCGGCCAAGTCCGCTCGGGAAAAATCTAAATCCGAAGCAGAACCGGAAGAATAATGGCAATAATGAAAAACTCAGTGTGTGAAGGAGGTTATTATGGCTAAAGCAGTTGGTATTGATTTAGGAACCACATTTAGTTTGGTAGCGGTTATTGAGGGTGGTGAACCTAAAATAATCCCCAACGCCGAAGGCGAGAGACTGACACCTTCGGTGGTGGCCATCGATAAAAAAGGTGAACGTCTGGTTGGGCTTCTGGCTAAACGACAGGCGATCACCAATCCAGATAATACCATCTTCAGTGTGAAACGGCTGATGGGCCGTAAGTTCAAAGATTCGGAAGTACAGTACGACATAAAGAGGTTACCCTATAAAATAGTCGAGGCCAGCAACGGTGATGCCTGGGTGGTCATGGGCGGCAAGCAATACAGCCCGCCGGAAATCTCGGCAATGATTCTGCAAAAACTCAAGATAGATGCCGAGGCCTATCTGGGGGAAAAGGTCACTGATGCTGTGATTACGGTGCCGGCGTATTTCAACGATAGCCAGCGGCAGGCAACCAAGGATGCCGGCACTATTGCCGGATTAAACGTAAAACGCATAGTAAACGAGCCGACTGCTTCAGCCCTGGCTTACGGGCTGGATAGAAAGAAGGAAGAGACTATCGCCGTCTACGACCTGGGTGGAGGTACGTTTGACATTTCTATACTAGAACTTAGTGTAGAAGAAGGTCAAAGCCAATTCCAGGTTAAGTCGACTAACGGTGACACGCATCTTGGCGGTGATGATATCGACCAGAGAATAATGGACTGGCTCTGCGATGAGTTTAAAAAGGAATCGGGCGTGGACCTTAAACAGGACAGAATGGCATTGCAGCGATTGAAGGATGCCGCCGAGAAAGCCAAGCGTGAGTTGTCCACGGTCGGTCAGACGGAGATAAACCTGCCTTTCATCACGGCGGATGCCTCCGGTCCCAAGCACATGAACATAACTTTGAGGAAGGCTAAATTGGAACAGTTATCCTTGGACTTGCTGGAAAAGAGCATCGAGCCCTGCCGCAAAGCCTTGGCTGATGCCAAACTGACCACCGCCCAGGTCACCGATGTCATTCTGGTCGGCGGGCAGACCAGGATGCCTAAGGTACAGGATATGGTTCGCCAGTTTTTCGGCAAAGAGCCCGTTAAAGGCGTCAATCCCGATGAAGTGGTGGCGCTGGGTGCAGCCCTTCAGGCGGGCGTGCTTACAGAGGGTATTAGAGATGTTCTCCTGCTTGATGTTACGCCGCTTACTTTAAGTATCGAGACCCTCGGTGGTGTAGCCACGCCGCTCATTCCGCGGAATACCACCATACCAACGTCGAAGAGCCAGGTTTTCAGCACGGCAGCGGACAATCAGCCGAGTGTGGAAATACACGTGCTGCAGGGCGAGCGTCCCATGTCTAATGACAATCGAACATTAGGGCGCTTCATGCTCGATGGTATTTTGCCGGCGCCCAGAGGTGTACCACAGATTGAGGTTAGCTTTGATATCAGTGCTGACGGCATTTTGGATGTCCGGGCGCAGGACAAGGGTACAGGCAAGGAGCAGAAAATCAGGATTACTGCTTCCAGCGGCCTCAGCAAGGACGATGTAGAAAAAATGAGGCGGGACGCTGAGGCGCATGCTGCCGACGACACCAGAAAGAAAGAGGAAGTAGAAGCCCGAAATGCGGCGGATACACTTGTCTATACGGCTGAACGGACACTTAGGGAGCAAGGAGATAAGATACCGGCGGACCTGAAACAGGAACTGGAGGGCAAGATCGCAGCAGTTCGTTCAGCTCTTCAGGGGAGCGATGCGAGCTATATGCGCAGTGCTACCCAGGACCTGTCAAACACCATGCAAAAAATAGGCTCTGCTGTATACGGGCAGGGTGGTGCACCACCTCCACCGGGAGGAGATTCACAGCAGCAGGGTCCCGGCGCTCCTCCGGGTGGCAGTGAGGAGGGCACCGTAGAAGGCGAATTCAGAGAGGTTTAAGCAAGCTTCGCTACGGAACCTGTCATATCGGCGGCGGATTGGTGCAAGCCAGTCCGCCGCTTATTTTTATTTAAACGGCGATTCGCGTTGACCCATCGCATTTTTAATATTGACAACACATTTTGAAATCAATACTATGAGAAATCAAGGAGGGTAATCAGATGGCTAAGAGAAATATAACTATAAGCAATACAGTTATGGCCATACTGGCCATAATCGCCGGCATTTTAGTTATATTCTGGTTTGATATAGCCCGGTGGGTTATTGGTATATTTCTTATTGTTTGGGGTATATTGGCCTTAATAAATAAGTAATGGCCCGATTTTTCTGTCTGCAACTGGGCGACTATTCAGGCTATACTCACCAAGCAATTCCTTTGTTCGACGGTAATCCGGTTAGATAGAGCTACCGGTTTTGGTTTCATGTAGAAGCTCCATAGAGGTCAGCCATGCTTTATTTAGGCACGTCCGGCTTTAGCTACACCGACTGGGCAGGTAATTTTTATCCTCGTGGTATATCGCGTCGCGATTGGCTGAGTTATTATGCCCACGAGTTCAATACATTGGAACTTAATTCCACTTACTATGCCATACCCAAGCTTTCCGTCGTAGAATCGATGATACGTAAAACCGCCGAAGGCTTTCTGTTTTCCATTAAGGCGAATCAGGAGATGACGCATTTGCGTCAAACCGACAGCGGCGTTTTTTCGGCGTTCGCTAATATGCTTCAGCCTTTTATAGATGCCGGAAGGCTCGGATGCGTTCTGGCCCAATTTCCTTTTAGTTTTGCTGCAACCCGACCCAATATCAACTATCTGAAATTTTTTCGTGAAAGTTTAAAAGATTTGCCGGTGGTCGTGGAATTTCGAAACGTCCAGTGGCTGAAACCGGAAATGTTCGATTGGATGCGAAAACAAAACCTTGGTTTCTGCTGTGTTGATGAGCCGCAGCTGCCTAATCTTTTACCTCCCGTAGCTGAAGTTACCGCCGACATTGCTTACGTGCGTTTTCATGGACGCAACGCTGCCAAATGGTGGGAACATCAGCATGCCTATGAAAGGTATGATTACACTTATGCAGCTGAGGAGCTAAAAGAATGGCTGCCAAAGATAAAGAAATTGAACAGTCTGGCAGAAAAGACTTTTATCTTCGCCAACAATCACTGGCGAGGGCAGTCGATAAGCACTATACGGCAGCTCCGTATGATGCTTGACTAGTTTGCTTTCGTATCTGGCGTAGGCTAGAATAGTTCGCAAAAGACTCAATCACGGATCTTAATGTAATGTCCGAATTACCTAAATTATATGAGCAACTGAAAAAAGAGCGGACACGCCTGAAATCCGAGCTTCAAAGGCTGAAGGCTGAGGAGAAATCCGCCGATGAACAGCGTGAGGGTAGTCCCTTTGGAAAGAGGGAAGAGGGAGCTACCGAGGCTTTCGAGATGGAAAAGAGAATGGCGCTGGGGAAAAAGCTGACGGATTCACTGGCTGAGGTGGAACACGCCATTAAAAAATATGAAGCCGGCATATATGATATATGTGATATTTGCGGAAATACCATAGAGTTGGCCAGGCTTGAGGCGCTACCTCAAGCGAGCTTATGTCTTCAATGTAAAGCGAGCCGGACGAAGGATGCCAGGGGTAGACCGGCGAGATAGCAGCTTGAGACTGGGGATCTTCCTCCTCATTGCTGCCTGTGTAATTGCACTGGACCAGGTCACCAAATTCTGGGTAAGGTCAAGCATTCCTCTCTACGAAACAGTCCCAATCATCGGCCGACTGAGCTTAACAAATGTTCGGAACACTGGGTCGGCCTTCGGGCTTTTTGTGAACCAGGCTTTCCTGTTGACGCTAATCGCCATAGTCGGCGTGGTAGCCATTCTGCTATTTTACCGCTATTTTTCCAAGTCTAATATGCTGGGGATTTCAGCATTGGGTCTACTTCTAGGCGGCGCCGTAGGTAACCTTATAGACCGGCTTCGCTTTGGCTTCGTTACCGACTTTATCGACGTTCGCTTATGGGGTGATTTCCACTGGCCGACGTTTAATGTTGCGGACTCCGCCATAACCGTCGGCAGCATAATGCTGGCGGTATTTATATTTTTTACTTTTGGCAAGTCTGATGGTAGAACCGCAAAAGACCGAAGTTAGGACATTTCAGGTGACCGAGCCGGGCCTTCGACTGGATAAATACCTGGCCGGGCAATTCCCCGAACTTTCCCGCTCTATTCTTCAGAAACTGATAAGACGAGGCTTTATCCTAGTCAATGATTCACCAACTAAACCAGGCTATAAATTGAATGTCAGGGACAGGATTTGTGTCAAATTGCCCCCGCCTGAAAAAGTATCACTCGAAGCTGAATCTATTCCTGTTAATATTATTTACGAAGATAGTGACCTGCTGGTCATATGTAAACCTGCCGGACTGGTTGTTCATCCATCGCCGGGCCATACTGCACACACGCTGGTCAACGCCCTTTTAGCACGCTGTCCCGATTTGGCCGCGTTTGGAGACACCATGAGGCCGGGTCTGGTGCACCGTCTGGACAGGGACACCTCAGGACTAATGATTGTGGCCAAAAATAGCCGCGCTCAGCAGTATCTTATTAATCAGTTTAAAGTCAGGTTGGTGTCCAAGGGTTACCTGGTTCTGGTGAAGGGAAAGGTGACTCCCGATGAGGGTATTATCGATGCTGCTCTCGGCCGTGATCCATCGAATCGCAAACGTATGGCTGTGGTCAGCAAAGGCAGACAGGCCAGAACCAGATATAAGGTCAAAGATCATCTCGACGGATATACTTTACTTGACATAACCACTGAAACTGGCCGCACACACCAGATACGAGTCCATTTGGCAGCCATTGGCTATCCGGTTGTCGGTGATGCGGTATACGGAGTAAGGTCTCCATACCTCGAACGCCAATTCGTCCATGCTTACCGCCTGGGCTTCCATCTCCCGGCCGGCGGGCAATTCAAAGAGTTCAGCTGTGGACTGCCGCTCGACCTGAAAAGAGCTGTGGCGCTATTGTCAGAAAGGAAAGACTGAAATTTTTTGACTACTGTTGCTTATGTATAGATAATGTGCTAAATTGTACGCTAAGAGAGGTAAGCAATGAAGGGCGCTGACAAACCTTTCGAAAAAATTAAAAAAGACCAGACGGGGCGTGAAGGTGACCTGTATTCGCAGCTAACGGGTAAGGGCGGCGAATTTGGCAGTTTGGAAACCTTTGAGGCCGACTCCGCTGTTCGGCGGAATGAGACACTGTTTAAAATCCAGAGCGATATGGAAGATGTCAGGAACGCGCTTAAGCAGGCTGAACAGCTAGCCGACCGACTCAGAAGGCGCCTGAACGAACTCGAAGGTATGTATCGCATACTGACGAAGAAATAGTAATTGGGCAAGGTCTGGCGCGCGCCCATTCGAAGTTTTTTAACATTTTTAGTTGTTAGAATTTGCCGTAAAAAAACCCAGCGCATTACAGTAAGGCCAGCATTCTTGGAAGGAATCAGGGTTGGAGAAGAAGCCAAAAGAGTTTGCCTTAGAATATGCTGGATTCTGGATTAGGCTGGGCGCAGGTATTATCGATCTTTTAATCTTAGCGGTTCTTGGCTTAACAATCCTGTTTACCACCGGTTCTCCGAGTTATTCCATTATTGGCGTGTTATTAATTTCCTTCGCTTATTTCGTTGGTTTTTGGACATGGCGAGGGCAAACTCCAGGTAAAATGGCCGTGCTTGTTAAGGTAATTCGAACCGACCATGCCACAATTGATTGGCGGTGTGCGCTGCGCCGTTTTTTGGGGTATATTACATCAACGTTGATGCTGTTGATCGGCTTTATCTGGATTGCCTTCGATAGTCGTAAGCAGGGTACACATGATAAAATCGCCGATACTTATGTGGTGAAGCTCCCGGTGCGGCAGGTAGCGTTCACCGGGCCTTATGCTAGAGGCCACGCCAGCTATGGTTGAGAATAATATTCGCGTCAGATTTGCTCCCAGCCCTACAGGTTTACCTCATTTAGGCAACATTAGAACCGCTCTTTTTAACTGGGTCTTTGCCCGGCACCACAAGGGCGTTTTTGTCCTGCGTATTGAGGATACCGATGTGGCTCGCATGGTGGCGGGCGCAGCTGACGTTATACTGGATAGTCTGCGGTGGCTGGGGCTCGACTGGGATGAAGGGCCGTATTTTCAATCGCAACGGCTCAACTATTATCGCGAAGCGGCTGATAAACTACTGGAGCAGGGCAAGGCGTATCGCTGCTACTGCTCCCCGCAGCGTTTGGAGTTAATGCGCCAGGAGCAGATGAAACGGAAGCAGCCGCCCGGCTATGACCGCTTGTGTCGCAATCTTACACCTCAGGAATGCGCTGACAAAGAAGCCGCTGGCATCGTCCCTGTTGTTCGTTTTAAATCGCCGCTAGAGGGTAAAACGTCCTTCGATGATTTACTTCGCGGGAAAATAGAATTTGATAACAGCACACTCGATGATTTTGTACTGCTTAAATCTGATGGCTACCCCACGTACCATCTGGCGAATATAGTAGATGACAACCTGATGAAAATCTCCCATGTGCTCAGGGCTGATGAATGGCTGTCGAGCACGCCGCGCCACATGCTGCTTTATCAGGCATTTGGTTGGTCGCCACCGCAGTTCGCGCATCTGCCCATGATACTGGGTCCGGACAGGTCCAAATTAAGCAAGCGCCATGGGGCTACCGCTATAACCGAGTACCGTGAGCAGGGTTATCTGCCTGAAGCCATGTTTAATTTCCTGGCATTGCTAGGCTGGTCGCTGGATGATAAGACGGAGTTTCTAACCCGGGAAGAAATTGTGAAGAATTTCTCACTGGAGAGAATAAGTAAGACTGCGGCGGTGTTCAATAAGGACAAGCTGGAATGGATGAACGGCGTCTACCTCAGAGGCTTGAACCAGGAAGAATTTGTGCAGCAGGCCATGCCTTTTCTGGAAAAGGGCCTACCAGCGGAAGTTAAACGCCCGCTGGATGCCGATTACATTCGCAGAATAATGCCGCTAATCCAGGAACGGGCCAGGACGCTTGCCGAGGTACCGCAGTTAAGCGACTTTTTCTTTGTCGATGGACTTGAATATGACACGGGGTTGCTGCTCGCTAAATTAGATAAAACTGAAGCCCAAAAAAGCCTGGAAGCCTCAATCGCAGCCATAAAAAGTGTAAAAAGCTTAGACGCGGCTTCTCTCGAGACGGTTTTTCGGCCGCTGGCCGATGAACTCAGGCTGAAGACCGGCGTGTTTTTTGGACTGTTAAGAGTAGCGCTTACTGGAAGAACTGCCGCGCCGCCTCTGTTTCAGACCATGGAGGTCCTGGGCAGGGAAAGATGCCTGAAACGTTTGAAGTTGGCATTAGATAAAATTTCTTAAGTCTCTTCATATTCCGTTCACCCTGCACTTATCTAAGGATAAAGCTTCTGGCAGTGGGGACAAAAGTAGCTGCCCCGGTTTCTAATTGCCAGCCGCTGGATTGGTGTGCCGCAAACAGGGCAGGAGTGGCCCGCGCGGTGAGCCACGCGGAAGTTATCATGCGCTGTTCCGAACTGTCCATTGGGCCGTATATACGTATCTATGCTGGCCCCCTTGCTGCTGATGGCTGACTTCAAGACATTGACGATCGCTCGGTGGAGGCTTCGTATTTCCTTGTGTGACAGGCCGGCGGCTTTTCGCAAAGGATGAATTTTAGCCGCAAACAGAGCTTCATCGGCGTACATGTTGCCTACGCCGGCGATAAATCCCTGGTCGAGAAGTATTGCCTTTATGGGAGCCTGGCGTTTGCGCAGCCGTTCGGCCAGTACGTCGACGGTGAAATCAGGGGATAGAGGTTCAGGACCGAGCTTGCCGGCAACGGACAGGTCATTTTCCAGCATCCAAATTGCCCCCAGCCGCCTGCGGTCCATAAAAACCAGTTGAGCGCCGTCGTCAAAGTGAAAGACAATTCTGGCATAACGGTTAATTTCACCGGGATTAAGCAACAACGAGCCGGTCATTTTAAGATGAAGCACCAGCACGTTACCACCGGATAAGCGGAAAATAAGGTATTTGCCGCGGCGCCCCGTGCCGGCAACAGTTTGGCCTACCAGTCGGCGTCGAAACTCCCCAACCGGCAGATGTTTTAGCGGTTTGGCATCAAGAACCGAGACATCGGTAAATCGACGGCCGATGATGTAAGGCGAAAGCTCGTTCTTTATGGTCTCTACTTCGGGTAGTTCAGGCAATGTTGGTACATCCTTTTGGTAAATTGGATGGCTGTTACCGTATTTTATCCTAAAGTGCTTGTGCGTTAAACATTTGCTGAGTATAATCTCCATTTAATGGAAATCGGCATGGCGCAAGGAAGATTACTGCTGCTGACCGCCTTAACGGTACTAGCGATGGTTATAGCAGCCTTCGGCTGCGTCAGTCCGGCTCAACAATATATCGACAAAGGAAATGAGTATTTCGGTCGAGGGAAATACGATGAGGCTATTGCCGAGTTCACTGAAGCTATTGAGCTGGAACCGACAAATGCGGACCTGTACTATTACCGCGGCAATGTTTACCTGAAGAAAGGGCAGCTGCAAACCGCTGTTGCTGATTACGATAAGGCTATTGCGCTTAATCCCAAAATGACTATGGCTTACAACAACCGGGGTCTGGCGTATGCCGGCCAAAGGCAGTATGACAGAGCTATAGTCGATTTTAGTGAGGCTATCCGTCAAAACCCCAAACTGGCTGTGGCCTATGATAACCGCGGCCTGATGTATCGCGATAAAGACGAGTATGACCTGGCAATATCAGACTTCACCAGGGCCATCGAACTGGACCCCAATCTGGCCAAGGCGTATTTCAACCGGGCCTATACATATAACAGGATGGGCGATCTGGAAGCAGCAAAGGCCGATGCAGACAAATGTATCGAGATATCCACCGACCCGGCACTGACCAAGGCCGCTAAAGACCTGAGGGAAAGGCTCTAAAGTAATTTCAAGTCGACTTTAATTTATATTTTGTTAGCTCATCTCAGCCCAGTTTTTGCCCATCTTGATGTCTATCTTCAGTGGCACGCTGAGCTTCAATGCCTGGGGCATTATTCTGGAGACGAGCTCTTTCATCCGTCCTGTTTCATCGGGAGGCACTTCAAATAGCAGCTCATCATGCACTTGAAGCGTCATCCGGCTACGTAGGTTCTGTTTTTCCATTTCCCGATGCAGGTTGACCATGGCGATTTTTATGATGTCCGCCGATGTGCCCTGCACCGGCATGTTTATGGCCATCCGTTCTGCGGCCTCTCTTACCTGCCGGTTCGGCGATTTTATTTCAGGTATGTAGCGCCGCCTGCCCATAACCGTCTGCACATAGCCCAGCTCTCTGGCCTGGTTCTTGGTGTTCTCGACGTAAGTTTTCACTCCCGGGTATTTCTCGAAATAGGCGGATATAAATTCGGAGGCCTCCTCACGACTGAAACTGGTGGCCTGTTCCAGACCGTAGTCGCTCATGCCGTAGATAACGCCGAAATTGACCGTTTTGGCTACGCGCCTCATTTCTGAAGTAACCTTTTCTTCCGGAACGTTGAAGATGCGGGAGGCAGTGGCGGTATGAACATCTTCGTCCCTTAGAAACGTGGCAATGAGTTCTGGGTCCTGAGAGATGTGCGCCAGTACCCTGAGGTCGATTTGGGAGTAATCCGCTGACATAAGCTGCCACCCGGGCTCGGCTATTATTGCCTGCCTGATTTTACCTCCAAGTTCGGTCCTTATAGGGATGTTCTGCAAGTTGGGCTCGCTGGATGAGAGACGGCCTGTGGTGGTGCCCGTCTGATTGAAGCTGGTATGCAGCCGGCCCGTTTTGGGATTAACCAGGGCGCAGAAAGCATCGGTGTAAGTGGACTTAAGCTTGGCCAGCTGGCGGTACTGAAGTATAAGTTCAACCATAGGGTGCATTCCCTTCAGGTCCTCGAGCGATGATGCTTCCGTTGTATAACCGCTTTTTGTCTTGCGCGGCCGGGGCAATTTCAATTCTTCATAGAGTACCCTGGACAACTGGTGCGACGAGTTTATATTAAACCTGTAGCCGAGACTGTTATAGACCTCTGCTTCCAGCCTGAGCATATCTTTTCCCAGGCTGTTGGACATATCTTTAAGCAGTTCGATATCTATGGCCACCCCGCACCTTTCCATGGCTACCAGCACGGGAACCAGAGGCATCTCAACCTCGCTGAAAAGCTGCCATAGCCTCTCTTCCTTAAGTTCCTTTTCCAGATCGCCCTTGAGCCTGAGCGTGATGTCAGCATCGGCGCAGGCGTAGTCGGCGACCTGCTCGATGGGCAGCATGTTCATCGATACTTGCTTGAGACCTTTGCCGATCAAGTCGGTAATGGGCGTCATCTCCACCCCAAGTTTGTTGAAAGCCAGGGCTTTGAGGTTTAACGATTTTTCGCCCAGCAGGTAAGCAGCCAGCATGGTATCGAAGGTCAGGTTCTTTAGGTTAATACCGTATTCGGCCAGCACGGTCATATCGAACTTGCCATTTTGCGCTATCTTTGGGATTTCGTTGTCTTCGAGCACAGGTTTCAGCTTTGCGGCTACTTCAACTACCGGCAACTGAGTTATCTGGCTCAAGCCGCGGTGCCCAACCGGTATGTAGTAGGCTTCTCCTGCAGTTGACGATAGCGAGATGCCGACAAGCTCACAAAGCATTACTTCTTTGGCTGATGTCTCGGTATCTACGGTGATCTCTGTGGCTGCCCGCAGTCTATCCACCAGATTGTCCAGCTCCCGTTCAGTACTTATCGTATGGTAGTCTTTGCTGACAGGAGGCTTCGCCGCAGCCAGGGGCAGCTGCTGTTCAATCTCCTCCGGCAGTCGGGATAGTAGCTGAACGAACCCAAGTTCGCGGAAGAGTTCCACCACCTGGTTTCTGTCATAGGCTGTAACATGGCAGGCGTCCAGATTGAAGTCGATAGGTACGTCGGTGACTATGGTGGCCAGTTCTTTATTACGAAAAACGCGCTCCTTATTCTCGCTGAGCAAGTTCCGTATCCTTTCAGGTGTAACTTCGTCAATGTGGTCGTAGATTCCCTGCAGGCTGCCGAACTGACTGAGCAGCTTGGCTGCTGTCTTATCGCCTATGCCGGGCACGCCAGGTATGTTGTCCGAAGGGTCGCCGGTCAAAGCCTTGAGTTCAGCCAGTTGGCCGGGAGGTATTCCGTATTTTTCCCCAACAGCGGCTTCATCATATATTACGGTATCGCTGAAGCTGCGCCTGGGCGACATCACCTTTGTTTTCTCAGATACCACCTGCAGCATATCGTTATCGCCGGTTACCACCAGCGTGTCCACGTTCTTTTTCTCGGCCTGACGGCTCAAGGTACCCAGCACGTCATCGGCTTCGAAGCCTTCGATTTCGAAGGTGGGAATGTGAAAGGCTTCGGCCAGTTGATGGACTCGATGAATCTGGCTGATGAGTTCTTCGGGAGCTTTCGGTCGCTGGGCTTTATAGTCCTCGAATTTCTCATGGCGGAAGGTAGGTCCGGGGCGGTCGAAGGCAATAGCCCAGTAGGTCGGCTTTATTTCGTTCAAAACCTTGAGTAAGGTGCTGGCGAAACCCTGCACAGCGTTGACAATTTCACCGGTCCTGGCTATGGTTAGAGGGGGTATGGCATGAAAAGCCCGGTGAATCAGGGCGTTTCCATCGAAGAGAAGCAGAAGTGGTTTTTCTTTAGACAAAACTATATTCGAACCTTTTTTCAGGTTAATTATATCTCAAGTTGACAGCCATGGTATACTATTTGCTCACTCTGAACAGGTAGTTAAAAATGAACAAAAAGGACTTTCTATCCGTAGCTGATTTAAGCCCGGCGGAGATCGAGAAAATTGTCGCTCGTGCTCTGAAAATTAAGCGCAGACGCGTGCCGAATATGTTGTGGGGCAAGATACTGGCACTGCTGTTTGAGAAGCCGTCCCTGCGGACGCGCGTCAGCTTTGAGGTCGGAATTCATCAGCTGGGAGGTTATTGCCTTTATCTGTCACCTGAGGAGGTAGGCCTGGGCAAACGTGAGCCGGTTTCAGACGTGGCCCGGGTGCTGAGCCGCTACGTGCACGGCATCATCGCCCGTACCTTCTCTCATGAAAACTTACGTGTCCTGGCAAATTATTCCACCGTTCCGGTGATTAATGCCCTCTCCGATTTGGAGCATCCGTGCCAGGCATTGGCCGACATAATGACCATTCGTGAGAAAAAGGGGAAACTCAAGGGATTAATGCTGGCCTATATCGGTGACGGTAATAACGTTGCCAATAGCTTGCTACTGGCGTCCGCAGCCACAGGCATAAACTTTCATATCGCCTCACCGGCCGGTTACGAGGTGGACAAAGATGTATTGCAGACAGCCAAAGGCCATGCCTCCAAGAGCGGCAGTCAGATTTTGTTAACGAATACTCCGGAACAAGCGGTCAAGGATGCGGATGTAGTTTACACGGACGTCTGGATCAGCATGGGGCAGGAGGCCGAAGCACAGAAGCGCCGCCAGGCCTTTGCCGGCTATCAGGTTAATGCTGGATTATTAGCTTTAGCCAAAAAAGATGCCATATTTATGCATCCTCTGCCGGCACACCACGATGAGGAGGTTGCCGGCGGAATCCTGGAAGACCCTCGCTCAGTCGTCTTTGACCAGGCAGAGAACAGGCTGCATGCGCAGAAGGCGCTGCTGATAGAGATGTACAGCAGGGTTGGACGCACCCGATAGCAAATGGTATCCTTAGTCATGCTTTTTAGGTACGCAGTTCCGGGGGCAAAAAATACAGAAATATGAAACCTGTTGTAGCTATAATTGGACGAGCCAACGTCGGAAAATCGACGCTGTTTAATCGCCTTGCCGGCGAATCGGTTGCCGTCGTTGAAGACCTGCCGGGTACGACTCGTGACCGAGTCTTTGCCGATATTTCCCGAGAAAGCAGAGAGGTGACGCTGGTCGATACAGGCGGCCTGGATTTAAAGCCTACCTCTTCTCTAGCTCAGAAAGTCAGAGAGCAGGCTGAAGCAGCCGTATCCGAAGCGGATGTCATTATTTTCATGGTGGGCGTTCGCGACGGCGTCATTGCCGCCGATTGTGAGATAGCCGACCTGCTGCGCATGTGTCAGAAACCCATAGTGTTGGTGGCTAACAAAGCAGATAACTCCAAATTAGAAAATCAGATTAACGATTTCTACAAGCTGGGTGTGGGCGCTCCGCTGGCTATAAGCGCCCAGCATAATCGGGGTATAAATGAACTGTGGCAGGCCATTGTGGCGTTGCTTCCCGAAGTTTCTGATATTCCGGCTGATTCGGATAGACCGAAACTGGCGATCGTTGGCCGGCCCAACGCAGGCAAATCGATGTTGCTGAACGCCATCGCCGGGGAGGAAAGGGCTATCGTCCACGAAACACCGGGAACCACTCGTGACGCAGTGGACGCGGTCATCACATTCAAAGGACAGGAGTTGCTGCTCATAGATACCGCCGGAATAAGGCGACGCAGCCGGGTCGACACCGGTGTGGAATACTACAGCCTGATTCGGGCTTTACGCGCCATCAACCGCTGCGACGTGGCCCTGCTGGTTACGGATGCCACCGAATTCATAACCGCTCAGGACGTACACATCGCCGGCTATATAAAGGAATCAGGAAAGGGCATGGTACTGATTGTCAATAAGTGGGACCTCATCCCGGAGCAGCCAAGGGAAGCATACTTGCAGGAAGTACGGCGGAAACTAAAGTTTATGTCTCATGCGCCGGTCCTTTTTGTTTCGGCTAAATATTGTCGCGGCATAGATGATATAATACATCAGGCTCTGCAGGTATGGCATGAGACTACGAAAAGACTGGCAGACCCGGTGGTAGATGAGTTCATCAAGCAGGCGGTTATGTCTCATACAAGGCCTAGGAAAGGTTTAAGGCAACTGGAAGTTATACGCGCCTACCAGGGCGGCATCAGGCCACCCAGCTTTACACTTCTGGTCAATGACCCGCAGCTGGTTCATTTTTCGTATCAGCGCTATCTGGAAAACAAACTACGGCAAACCTTCGGGTTTTCCGGCACATCGCTACGGCTTATATTTAAAAAGGCACCTTCGAGAAAGCTTCAAAAAGTGGGGTGACACCAGATGATTGCAGCTAAATTTATTCTTATGGCGGTAGTCGGCTATCTTGTGGGTGCCATACCGTTCGCCATGATAATCAGCCGGCGCATGGCGGGAGTCGATATCTCCAAGAAGGGCAGTGGCAATATCGGCGGAACCAACGTGCTTCGCGTTTTAGGCTACAGGGCCGGGGCGATTACGGTAATTCTCGATCTGGCCAAGGCGCTTTTGCCCGTGATACTGGCCAGATTTGTCATAGGCGACAGTGTTCTGCCCATTGCCGGATTCACACTTGACTGGCGATGGGCTCAAGTGATCACGGCCTTAATGGTGATGGTGGGGCATAACTGGTCGATATATATCAAGTTCCGCGGTGGCAAGGGCGCTGCTGTCTACTATGGGAGCTGGTTTGCCATCTGGCCGGCTGTGGGGCTGTTCGGCGGTATAGTGCTGATAATAACTGTTCTGTTAAGCAAATATATGTCAATGGGCTCGATACTGGGCTCTTTAAGTATCCTGTGCCTGTTCATAATAATGACCCTGACCGGCGCTGCGCCGCCCGTCTACTTGATCTACAGCCTGATAGCGGCCGCTTTGATTATATACCAGCACCGCACCAATATCAGTAGATTACAGACCAAGACGGAGAGCCGGCTGGACCAGGGCCCCAATAAGCTAAGCTTGTGATTTGAAGCGAGTCTATTTTTGAAAAAATCCCTGCCTTCGTCTGGGAGTAACTATGCCTAAAGTCACTGTTATCGGTGATACCACGTGGGGTAAGACGCTGGCGAATTTGTTGGCTGCCAGAGGTGCCCGGGTCAGCGTTTGGACACGGACTGAATCCAGGGCCAGCGAGTTGACAAAAAATGCCGCCTCCCAGGGCGGTTTAGAAAACCGTGTTACCTTTAACGGCAACATCGAAGAATCATTGAGCGGCTCGGAGTTCGTGGTTTGTGCTGTGCCGGCTCAACGTATGCGGCAGAATTTACAGCTGAGCTCACCCTATTTGGGTACTTCGACAGTTTTAATCAGTGTGGCCAAGGGGCTTGAGGCTGAGACAGGTAAAAGGATGTCGGAGGTCATAGCAGATGAGTTGCCCTCTGTTTCTGAGGGCAGGATATGTGCCCTATCCGGCCCCAACTTATCGGGTGAGATTAACCAGGGCCTGCCGGCTACGTCAATGGTGGCGGGCCACGACCTGCAGGTGGCCAAGCAAGTACAGAGGCTGCTTGACTCACCCGAGTTTACTGTTTTTATCAGCGATGACATTATTGGGGTTGAACTATGCGGAGCGCTCAAGAATGTGATTGCCGTGGGTGCAGGTATAATGGACGGGCTTGAACTCGGCAACAATGCTAAAGCGGCGTTTATTACTTTAGGCTGGAAAGACGTTGTGGCGCTGGGAACAGCGCTGGGAGCCAGGATGGACACGTTCTACGGGCTGGCCGGCCTGGGTGACCTAATAGCCACGGGGAACAGCTCGTTGAGCCGTAACCATTATGTTGGCTATGAACTGGGCAAGGGCCGGGCTTTAAGCGAGATAATAAAGTCCATGACGCAGGTGGCTGAGGGTGTGGATACGGCCGTAGCGGCACATAAGCTGGTTACCGAGGCCGGGCTGGAAGCGCCGATAGTAAATCTCGTCTACAGTGTGTTATTTGAATCGCTGCCACCGGCCGAGATATCGTTGCGGTTTAAGAACGGACTGAAACCTGACTAAGGCTGACCATCCCCTACTCGATAACTTCGTGGTCTTCTGGTTCTGGCATTTCAGCTTCTGGTAAGGTATCGGACAATTCTTCCAGAAGCCGACGCTGGCTGGCAGTGATAGACCTGGGCGTTACTACGCGGACCACGACAAGTTCGTCTCCCTTACCCCTACCATGCAGGTGTGGTACGCCTTTGCCTTTAATTCGGAATGTCTTTCCCGTCTGCGTGCCCGGCGGAATCTTCAATGATACCTTGCCCTCGAGTGCCGGCACTTCTATCGTATCTCCGAGCGCGGCCTGTGCGAAATTGATCGGCATTTCATAGAAGATATCGTAGTCCTCGCGGACAAAGAACTTGTGAGGCTTTATTGAAAAGTTTATATAGACGTCGCCCGAAGCGCCGCCGTACTTACCGGCGTCGCCTTCATTCCGGAGGCGCATCTGATAGTTCTCGTCGATTCCCGGTGGAATGGTTACGGTGAGCTTTCTTTTCACTTTCTCCTTGCCGTTGCCTTTGCAGTGCCGGCAGGGGTCGCTGATAACCGTGCCTTCTCCCTTACAGTGCGGGCAGGTAGCAGCATGGACGAAACGACCGAAGATACTTTGCTGGACCCGGCGAATTTCACCGTTACCGTTGCAGTTCGGACATTTCTGCGGATTTGTCCCCGGCTTGCTTCCGACGCCATGACACACGGAGCAGTTTTCTATACGCCAGGTCTCGAATTCCTTAGTGGCTCCGAAAACCGCCTCTTCGAAGGAAAGAGTAAGATTGGCGCGCAGGTCGGCACCTTTTTGAGGGGCGCGGTGTTGGGCTCTAGCTGTTGTGGCACCAAAAAAGGCGTCGAATATGTCACCCAGACCGCCAAAGCCGATATCATCGAAACCGAACAAAGAACCGGTAGCTACACGGCCGAAGCGGTCGTAGGAGGCGCGCTTCTCAGAGTTAGATAAAACTTCATAGGCTTCATTTATTTCTTTGAATTTCGCCTCGGCTTCAGGCTGCCGGTTATGGTCGGGATGGTACTTAAAGGCCAGCTTGCGGAATGCCTTTTTGATTTCCTCGTCACTGGCGTTTCTCGGCACTCCGAGTATCTGGTAGTAGTCTCGATTATTCGGCATGTGGTTTGCCTCGGATTAACATTTGAGTATAGCCGAAAAATCGAATTTTTGGCAAATTTTGAACGTGATGTCGACGGATTTTAGGTTTGTCTTGTCACTGGAGCTGATGTATGATGGACTATTAAATGAGAGAAAAACTGAGGAAGGCTCTGGCTGCCCGTCAGAGGCTGAGCATAAACGATATGGGGTTGACCGAGGCTGCGGTCCTCATTCCGATTTTCTGTAAGGGCGGTGAATATCACATACTTTTCACCAAGCGCAGTGACCGTGTTATGCATCACAGAGGCCAGATATCCTTTCCGGGCGGAGCCAAAAGCCAGGGCGATGCTAGCCTTCGTGATACAGCGCTCAGGGAGAGCTGGGAGGAGATCGGACTGAAGGTTAAAGACGCCGAAGTTGTGGGCGAACTGGATGATACTCCAACCACTACGTCCGGTTTTAAAATAGCCCCCTTCGTAGCTTTTATACCCTATCCATATGAATTTACGCCGAGTCCTTATGAGATAAGTAAAATTTTTAGCGTGCCCATCTCAGCCTTGCTGCACAGAGCTAGAAAGAAGAAAGAACGCTATACATTTGGCGGTAAAGCCTACGTCGGTTATTCCTACGAGTACCAGGGCCGTTTGATTTGGGGGGCAACGGCCAAACTCGTACAACAGCTTATCGAGGTCTGGGAATCCGCTTGCCGAAGCTAAAACCGGCTAAATCTTAACAATTTATTGTTAACTATCATCATAATATTACTTGACAAAACTTACAATTATAGTTATAATTTAGCGTACTAAAGAAGGATTGGGATTATGGCGAATAAAGATTACTATGCAATCCTGGGTGTAAGCCGTACTGCTACCGACAAGGACATAAAACTGGCTTATCGCCGGCTTGCCCGAAAATATCATCCGGACGTAAATCCCGGGGATAAGTCAGCAGAGGCCAGATTCAAAGAGATAAACGAGGCCTATGAGGTACTTTCCGACCCCGAAAAACGAAAGAAGTACGACCAGTTCGGTGAACAGTGGCAATTTGCCGACCAGTTCGCCAAAGCCGGACAGGGGGGTAGATGGGATTTTAGCAGGCAGGGCGGTTACACTACTTATGACTTCGGCGACCTTGGCGATTTAGGCGACATATTCAGTAATGTTTTCCAGGGTTTCGGCACCGGCGCCGGCACGGCTCGCCGGGCAGCCAGGCCCAGAGCCTTGGAGCATCCTGTCGATGTCACTCTGGAGGAAGCCTATCAGGGCACCAAGCGTGTCATCCAGATTCAGGGTGAGGAAATTTGTCCCACCTGCGGCGGCACCGGCAGGGTAGGTAGGACGCGCTGTTCCATGTGCGGAGGCTCCGGCAGGCTATTGAAACCCAGACGGCTCGAAGTCAAAATTCCAGCCGGCGTTTCAGATGGCTCAAGGGTGAGGATTGCCGGCCAGGGAAGCCAGAGTGCTGGCGGAGTTAGAGGTGACCTGTATCTGGTAGTCAGAGTACTGCCTCATCAGCTTTTTGAGCGAAAGGGAGACGACCTCTATGCCGAGATACAAATCCCGCTGGTTACAGCTATGCTCGGGGGCGAGGCGGCGGTACCGACATTGAAAGGTAAAGTGGCTTTGAAAATACCGGCGGAGACGCAGAACGGAAAGGTGTTCCGCCTGGCCGGGCAGGGCATGCCCCACTTAAACGATTCATCGAAGGGGGATTTGTTCGCCAGGGTGAAGGTGTTGCTGCCCACGAGATTAACTCCTCAGGAAAAGCAATTATTTGAGCAATTGAAATCGATAAGGCCTAACTAGGTGTATTGTCAGTGCAATAGTCAGGTGATAAGATAGAAATGAATCCGGCAGAAATAGAACCCAGATATGTGATTAGCGTGGCGGCTCGAATGGTGGGCATCGAGACGCATACGTTGCGATACTACGAAAGTATCGGTTTAGTACGGCCGTATCGCTCCAAGGGTAATATCAGATATTACTCCGAGGCCGATATTGATCGTTTGCGGCACATCAAATCCTTGATGGGTGACCTGGGTATCAACCTTGCCGGCATAGAGGTGGTCATAAGGATGGCAGAGAAAATGGCGGAAATGCAGCGCCGGATAAGCGAGATGCAATCTGAAATTGAGGGATTAAAGCAGGTTGAAGCCGCGGAATCCGAAAGGGGAAAGAGGAGAATAAAAAATGGCTAGAACAAAAACAAAATTAGCGCCTGCTAAATGGCAGATTACGGCAACGACCATCAAGTGTGATATGGTAGATGAGTACGTTACACTCATGGTTTACAAGGATTGGTCGACCAAATGTGTTTGGTACAGTCGTAATAAACAAAAGACAGTCGAAGATAAGAATTACAAAGTCGATAGGAAACTGAAGCCTAAGGTGGACAAATGCCAGGGGCCAGACTGTTCCTATGTTACCAGTTATAAAGATAAGCTGGTTAAAGAAGAACTTGGGGAGAAGAAGTAGATAATATGAGACCTGAAAGATTCACAGAACAGGCCAGAGAAGTTCTGGCCACTTCGCAAGGCATCGCCAGCCGCTATCACCACGTCCAGTGGGATGTTGAGCATATATTGCTAGCCTTGCTGGAGCAAAAGGATGGTTTAACATCGCAGATACTGGCCAAGCTGGGAGCAAATGTGGACGCAATAAAAGCCCGGGTTGAGGACGTTCTGGCGAAGGCACCCAAGGCGACCTACGAATCGGCGCAACTTTATGCCACTCCCAGAATTGCCAGACTTATGGATAGTGTTGGCCATGAAGCCGACCGGCTAAAAGACGACTTCATCAGCACCGAGCATCTGCTTATTGCCATTGCTGGTGATGACAGCGGCGAGTCAGCGGCAATTCTGAAGGAGTTTGGCGTCGACCGTGAAAAACTATATCAGGCGCTTCAAGATATCAGAGGCGGCCATAGAGTGGACAGCCCTACGGCTGAAAGCAAATACCGGTCCCTCGAAAAGTACGGCCGTGACCTGACGGAGCTGGCTCGGCAGGGCAAGCTTGATCCTGTCATTGGTCGCGACGAAGAGATAAAACGGGTAATGCAGATATTGACCCGCCGTACCAAGAACAATCCGGTTATTATTGGTGAAGCCGGTGTTGGGAAAACAGCTATTGCTGAAGGGTTGGCGCAGAAGATTGCAGCTGGCGATGTGCCCGATTCCCTTAAAAATAAAAAGGTTATCGCCCTAGACATGGGAGCGCTGGTTGCTGGCAGTAAATTCCGTGGTGAGTTTGAAGAAAGGCTGAAGGCAGTTATGGACGAGGTCCGCCAGGCCAGCGGCGAGATAATCCTGTTTATCGATGAGCTGCACACCGTAGTCGGTGCCGGTGCTGCTGAAGGCGCCATTGATGCCAGTAATATGTTAAAGCCGGCTCTGGCTCGAGGCGAGCTCCAATGTGTGGGTGCTACTACTCTCGATGAGTACAGACAGCATATCGAGAAGGACAAAGCTCTGGAGCGCAGGCTGCAGCCGTTGTTCATCAACGAGCCCAGTGTGGAGACAACGGTTGAGATGCTTTGCGGACTCCGGCCCAGATACGAAGCACATCACAAGATAAAAATTGATGATTCGGCTCTGGTAGCAGCTGCCAAGCTCAGCCAGCGCTACATCTCAGACAGGTTTCTGCCGGACAAGGCAATCGACCTTATCGATGAGGCAGCCAGCAAGCTGCGTATAGACATGGAAAGTAAGCCTTCGGATATCAGGGAATTGGATAGCGAAATAAAGCATCTGCAAGAAGAGGAAGACTCAGCCTCTCAGCGAGGAGACTATCAAAAAGCAGCCGAGCTCAAGTCACAAAGGTTACAGCTCGAACCAGAGCGTGATAACAAGGAAGCCGAGTGGCGCAAGGAGAAGAAAATCGACAGCGTTGTCGACGAGGAAACCATCGCCGAACTGGTTTCCAAATGGACGGGTATACCTGTATCCCGCATGCTGGAAGGCGAGTCTGAGAAGTTGGTTCACATGGAGGAGCGAATTCACGAGAGGATTGTGGACCAAGAAGAGGCGGTTTCCGTTATTTCTGAAGCCATCAGGCGGGGACGTGCCGGCCTTAAGGACCCGAAGCGGCCAATAGGCAGCTTCATATTTCTGGGGCCTACCGGCGTCGGCAAAACGGAGCTGGCCAAAGCCCTGGCGCAGTTCCTTTTCGATGATGAGGATGCCATGATACGGCTCGATATGTCCGAGTTCATGGAAAAACACACCGTATCGCGGTTGATAGGCGCACCGCCGGGATATGTTGGCTACGAGGAAGCCGGCCAATTGACTGAAGCCGTACGCAGGAGGCCGTTCCGGGTAATACTTTTCGACGAGGTGGAAAAGGCGCATCCCGATGTCTTCAACATACTGCTTCAGATACTTGAGGACGGCAGGTTGACCGATGGCCACGGCCGGACTGTAGACTTCAGAAATACAGTGGTGATAATGACCAGCAACCTGGGTACGCAGGAATTTCAGCGCCAGGCAATCGGTTTTTCCCGGCAGGAGAAAAGCGAGCAGCAGCGGTTGAAGAGTGCCGTGGATACAGAACTGAAAAAAACTTTCCGACCTGAGTTTTTAAACAGGGTTGATGATATCATCATCTTCCAGCCCTTGACTCAGGACGACCTGAAGAAGATTGTCGAACTATTGATACTGGAGGTGGAGAAGCGCCTGTCTGACAGGAATATAAAGCTCGACCTGGATGACGATGCCAGAGCCTGGCTGCTAAAAGAAGGCTATGAACCGGCGTACGGGGCGCGTCCATTACGGCGGGCCATTCAACGCTACGTCGAGAACCCTCTTTCCAGCAAAATACTGCAGGGTGAGATAAAAGACGGAGAGACGGTAGTTGTTAGCGTCAGTGGTGATGTGTTAAGCTTTAGCACCAAAAAAAAAGTAAAAGCGGCTAAATAGCCTTAAACCTGAATAATGGATGCGCTGAGCACAGAAAAAGAAGCCAGACCACGATTATCCACAAAAGACATAACGTTAGGTGTCCTGTCGCTACTGGTCACCATCGCTCTATGCGTTGTCGCTGTCATCTACAAAGATACCCTGATGGATACAGGACACCTGGCCCAGTACGGCCTTTTGGGCATGCTCATAATTGCTTTCCTTGGTGGAAGCATACTCAGCATGCTGGCTATACCGGTACCCTACTGGCTGCTGGTATTCACGCTGCCATCGATTCTGGCACCCCAATTTCAATTAGCTGCGCCGGTACTGGTGGGTCTGATATCCGGGCTTGGTGCCAGTCTGGGGCAGCTGCTAACGTTTATGCTCGGCTACGGCAGCCGGGACCTGTCTCAGAAACTGGCTTATAGGGTCAATAGAAACTGGTATGATAAGGCTATGAGGTGGGCGGAGCAGCATGGCTCGCTGTCCGTCTTTGTCATGTCAGCCGTGATAAATCCTTTTCACCTGCCCATGACACTGGCCATGGCCTCGCTCCGGTATCCAAGCTGGAAATTCTTCATTTTCTCTCTACTCGGGAATATAGTTAAAAGCACATTCATCGCCTTTTGCGGCTATTTCGGTCTGACATCATTGTTCCATTTCCTTGGAGTTTGAAAGGAGGCTTGAACCAGTTTGTATGTCTTCTGGTCCGTGGCAGGGGGCATATTTCTAGGGCTGACGGTCTGGCAAGTGGCCGTCTGGGCCGGTGAGATTTCCCAAAAAGACCATAGATATAAGGCTGCCGTTGAGCAATGTAAGAAACTCGGCAAACCGCTGCTGGTGGCCGGCGGCCCGTGGAGCAACAGAGGAATCCGCAAGAAGCTAAACATGCCGGCACATGGTGGCGGGGACGTCTGCCTTGATATCGATTGCCGGGCTTTCGCCGGGCATCCATGCGGACTGATAGCCGACGTCACACAAATCCCTTTTTCAGATAAGACATTCGGCGCCGCGTTTGCCAGCCATCTACTGGAACACCTGCCCTCCGTTTATTCTGCCAATCAGGCTCTGGATGAGCTTAGCCGCGTATCGGACTCAGTATTTCTGGTACACCCCTCAAGGCAATCCATCGGCGCCTGGCTCCATCGCGGCCATCACCTGTGGGTGTGGCAGGAGGGGAACACTGTATATTTTAAACAGAGGAACAGCTGGAAAGCTAAGAAGACGGCCAGATACCTGGAGGTAAATGGGTTCATCGGAGCCTCCGATTGATAAAAATTCGCCGGGAGGGTGAGGCCGCTATTTCGGCAGCAGACGGAATTCTGGCGGAGATGACGATTCAGGAGGAATCCTATCTTTTAGCTCGGGAAGTTTTTAAGGAACAGGGAAAGGCTGACGAGTTCGCCCGGCGGCTAATAGACGTTTGTCATCGCGCCAGGGGCAAAGAATTCCTTATTGTTCATAATCCCGGCGGCTGGGGACACGCCCGAATGCATGAGTGCCTCGAGTGGGAGAGAGGTCTCGTCACCGGCATAACAGGCATTTTACAAAAACTGGGGTACAGGTTTTTAGTTACACAGTACTTCCGAACGGGGCGCGGATTTAGAAATGAGGTTGGCGACCTTAAGGAGCAATTACGCTTTTTTTCTGATAAAGCAGAGACGATGGCAGCCTGGCTGCGTTTTATCGTTGCCCACGTCAAAGGTATAAGAATCGTCTTAATAGGTGTGAGCCAGGGGGCTGCCTTCGGTAATGCAGTCATGCAGTGCCTGGGCGTCGGCTGCCCGGTATACAGCATTGAACTGGGTTTTCCCTTTCTTTACCGCTACCGGCGTAAAGTTACGGAAAAAACTCTGGCTATTGACTCCAACGGCTTAAAATCCGACAAGTTCGTAAACGGCACTCTTTTACAGGCGGCTGTTATATTTCTGGCTGCCCCGTTAAAGTGGCTCGGTTATCGTATGCAGGGCAAAAAGGTACTGCTTTCCCACTGCGTCAGGGCACCGGGTCACGAATACGATTGCGGAAACCCGGTGGTTGGGGAGCAGATTACCGATTTTCTCGAGGCCAATTTCGGTCGACAGGCCCGACACCGACAAGAGAGTTTTAAAAGGTGACGATTTCAGAGAAGCCGGAATTGAAAAAAAGAGAATATGCTGGCGGCGGACTGCGCAATGTACTGCCATGGATCCGAGTTTTAGGAGTGTAACTGAGCCATGCCAAAAACCAGGTCTAAAGTTAAATCAAAAACCAGCGCCAGAGTTACACCGAAGGTAAAAACCAGGGCCAGGCGAAAGCCAGCTCCCGAGTTTGAACTTCTGCCGCGACCCGAGCTCAGCCTTAAGAAGAGACCAAAACCAAGAAGCTGGCGGGTGGCGCTTCTTTTATCTCTTTTCCTGGGGCCGTTCGGGGCTGACAGGTTCTACATCGGTAGAACTCGCTCAGCGATAATCAAGCTGGTGACACTGGGCTGTTTTGGCGTGTGGTGGTTGACCGATTTTATCATCATTGCCAGCGACTGGCGCCTGGATGCCTGGGGACGGCCGCTGAAACACTGAACACGTTTGAGTTTCGGCGGGCTTTTTGCTAGACTTTTCGGCGTGGGGCTGTAGCTCAATCGGGAGAGCGTTTGACTGGCAGTCAAAAGGTAGTGGGTTCGAATCCCATCAGCTCCACCATTCAAATCCCCTTCGTTTGCTAACATTTTGCTAACATCCTCAACATCAAGTATCTTCGGTTTAAGCATCTTGTCAAAGCTCTCAGCTGCTGCTTCCTGCAGTCCGGGTAGTATGTGGCTGTAAATGTCGAGCGTTATAGATACCTTAGCGTGCCCCAACCGCTCGCTAACGATCTTGGGATGTATTCCCGCCTTTAGCATTAGTGTAGCGTGAGTGTGTCTAAGGTCATGGAATCTCATGTGCGGTAGCCCTGCTTTTTGGAGTATGTTGCCGAATGCTTGTGTCACGGTATCAGGGTCAATGGGCTCCCCATCGATATGTGCAAATACAAAGTCGTTATCAGACAAAGGCTTATCTATAATTTCTCTCTGCCTCGCTTGTTCAATTTTATAGTTGCTCAGCATTAACGTCAGCGTTGGCGGTAAAGCTATCATTCTTCTGCTGTGCTGGCTCTTAGGTTCTTTTATTACGGTTTGCCTATTAAGTCGGTATAATGAATTGACCACTGATAGTGTTGACATGGCCAGGTCGATATCCCGCCACCGTAACGCTAGCAGTTCTCCTCTGCGCATGCCGGTATAAAGTGCGGCGAAAAGTATTGGATAGTAAATTGTATCTTTAGCGGCCTTGAGAAACCTGGCTAGGTCTTCTGGAGACAAGACTGAAAGAGGTTTTCGAACCAATCTGGGCGGGTCCACCGCCTGCGCCACATTTCGGCTGAGTACCCCCATCCTCAAACCATATTTAAGCGCATTGGATATGATGCGGTGCTGATATTGAACGCTCCTATTTCCCAGGCCACCTTCGCCGTTAAGCCTGCCTGTGGTTAACGCTTTGGCGTAGTAATTTTGCAAGTGCCGTGATTCAAGCTTGGTTAACTCGAGTGCTCCAAGCGCCGGAGCTATGTGTCTTCGAATAAGGAATTTATATCCTTCTAATGTTCTCGGTGATACATGAAGCGCCGCGTAGTTTTTAAGCCATTCCTCTAGCCATTCTCCCACCGTCATCTTGCTGGGCTTAACAAAGACACCCTTCTCCAGCGCATCGATCAGCTCTCTTGGTTTCGCCTCCGCTTCTTTCTTTGTCCCCTTAATTGTGTGCCATTGCTGCTGCCTTTTCCCGGTCTGCGGGTCCCTCCCCACATCAATCACTATGCTCCATGATCCTTTAGCTCTTTGTTTGATATGCCCCCTCATAGTATTCTCATGCTTTCACTTTAAAGTCTTTCTATATTATTCTATATCCATTTCATAGTATATTTGGAATAATTATATTCATCTATTCTTTTCAAAAGAGATCTGTCGTCCCCGGGCGGGATGCAGTGTTTTACTTTTTCATACAATATTTTCATTTTCAGACAAAAAGGTATGTATGTCCCTGATGCTGTTATAGAACCATATGCCCATGCTATTAAAATATCCCATATGGGTAAAAAGTCTGGAGCTAATAAACTAAATGCTTTGGCGACAGATACTGGACTTTCTCTATCATCTTTGACTCGTGCTAAAGCAGAAAGAAATTGTCTAAATAAGTCCTCAATTATCGGTATGTCTTTATTTGATAGGCTAATAATATGTCTGCCTTTTAGTCCCGTTAAGGTAGTTTGATTCTTTTTTATGCAGGTGCTTAATTTCTGTAGGTCTATATCTGAATAAAATCTGTTCCAACCTTTAATTAATTCGTGTATTCCCTCCGCCATTTTTGCTGGCTTCCCCCAGTTTGTTGTTACTGTTGATAGGGCACTGAACCATATCGGGCCGCGTTTCTCCTTCATATTATAAGCGTTGATTCCATCTTTAAATTCTTCGCAGTCTGGTATATGAAAATTTGTCATGGCACTGATTTGGTTCTTTTTATACATAAACTGCCCCCCGTTTAGCCACTTTATCATAAGTAGGGGTGGACAAAAACTCCTTGACCAAGTGAAACATTTGTTCTATTGTAGTATACACCCCATCACTTGTCAATAGGAGAACTAACGTAATGGCAGAAGAAAAACTAACTTTTACTGTAGAAGAAGCCGGCAAACTCCTGGGTATCAGCCGCGCCCTGGCCTACGAGATGGCCCGCACTGGTAAGCTCCCCACTCTTCGCTTCGGCAAGAGGCTTGTCGTCCCCAAGAAAGCCGTCCAGAACATGCTGGAGCTGGCCGTTACTCCCAGCTAGCGAGGATGCCAGTTCTATGTCCCGCGTTGACCATTCCAAGATCCCTGATGGTGCTTTTATCATGCCGGCGCAGCATTCTGACGGCAGGATTATCCAGCAGGTGCATATGCCTGACGGTTCTATCCATAAGCTGGAAGAGTTCATAAAGCCTGATAAAAAACCAGTAGCCTTATCAAGCCCACCTAAGTTTGAGCTCCCCAAGAAGGAGCCGGCTGTCCAGTCCTGTTATCTGGCCCGCTTCCCCAATTTGGTCGACATAGTTGAAGATAACGGCAATCTCCTCTTCCTTATTATCGAAGGACTTCAGCTAAAGACAGTTCCCTCGGTTTCCCTGGGCGGCAAGGTTGCTTTCCCACCCCCTAAAGACCAGCTCCCTTTTCTTATCCCCCGCTGGAAAGAGATCAGTCGGGCGTACCACGAAGATACTTCCCAGGTTCTCTTCCAGGATCTCATCGACTACCACAAATCTTTCGCGCAGCTACCGTCCGCAGCCTACTATGTCCTCCTTGCCGCCTGGGATTTCTCTACCTATATCATCGAGCACCTAAATTATTCCGGCTATATCTATCTTTATGCAGTCCCGGAAAGAGGCAAGACCAAGACCGGTCAATCTATGATTTATGTTTCCTACCGCGGCATTCACCAAGAGAACCTCAGGGAAGCCAACCTCTTCCGTTCCTCCCACGACCTCGCCGCTACTCTCTTCATCGATGTCTCCAATCTGTCAAAGAAAGCCGTCAGGGAAAGCAGTCTGGATATTGTCCTCCAGCGCTTTGAAAAAGGAGCCAAGGTCCAGCGGGTCCTTCACCCGGAGTGGGGCCCCTTTAAGGACAGCCGTTTCTACGATATCTTCGGCGCCACCGCCATCGCCACTAACGAGCCGATTAATGAGGTCATGGAAAGCCGGTCCTTTTCCATTGATATGCCCTTCGCTCATGTTAACTTCCCCAAGCCCCAGCCCCAGCATGGCCTGCCCTTCCGGGAGAGGCTGCTTGCCTGGCGCGCCCATTTCCTGTTAGATAAGCTCGCTCTGCCTTTGCCTCCGCAGTTTCCCATGGGCCGGCTGAATGATATCGCCATACCGCTATGGCAGATAATCAATCTCGTGTCCCCGTCTCATTGCCCTCAGTTTGAGGAGCTCGTGCAGGAGTTCAACGAGAAACGACGACAAGGCAAATCGTCTACTCTGGAGGGAGAGGTAATAAAGGCGTTGCTGGACCTCCAGTCAGCGGTTGAAGATGGCAAAATCGAAGTCGACCTTATAACTGATAAGGTTAATCAAGAGCGCAGTGACTTGCATAAAGAATCATCACGGTATATCGGTAAGGTCTTGCGCCGCCTCGGTTTCCAGCTGTCCCGCCGGCATGCCAGCAAGCGGCGCTATTGCTATGACCTCGAGCTTTTGAACCATCTAACTGCTGAATACGGCTTTAGTGATACGCCCCTTGATTTTACGTCCCAAACGTCCCAATCGTCCCCCCAGCTAGTGGAAAGTCAGCTTCAAGGGGACGTTGGGGACAAAAGGGACGCATTTTCTAAGGACGCCCCTATTCAAGAGGAAGTTACTACCGAAGAGTTTCTTGAGAAGCGGGGCTGGTGCCTCTGGCAGTGCGCTGCCCTTGATGGCGAGATAATCGCCTTGGTCCGCGATGAGTCGGTCAAAGATGTCCCTGCCGGATATGTTGTTTATACCCAGGCAGAGATGGAAGAAGTCGGCCGGTATAGAGTGCCCCAGGCAACATTGCGTATCATCCATGAGGCTAAGAAGCGCGCCGGCGCCAAGCTTATTTCTATAGAATCAAACCATAAGGAGAGTCAGCATGTCGTTATTAAAAGCCGCCCTTGACCAGCAAAATTACGATCTAGCCGCCCGGCTACTTGTCTACGGGCTGCTAAAGGCAATGGTGAAAAGAATTGAAGAAGAAAAGAGGCGCTCCGAAAGGAAATCAGAATGCCAGGAAGCACGGGTTCTACAGCCAGGTACTTGACGAGTCAGAAAAGCTTGAGCTCGCTCAGGCCCGGGAGGTAGAGGGCATTGATGAGGAGATCGCTATACTCCGGTTAAAGCTCCGCAATCTCATTGATAAGCAGCCGGAGAGGTTCGATCTCCATCTCGTTGCTGCTAATACCATCGCCCGCTTGGTCCGGACCCGCTACAGCATAACCAGAGAGCAGAAGAAAACCTTGAAGGAAGCCATTACCAAGGTCTTAACTGATATCGCCGTGCCCTTGGGTATCAAGGCTCTTATTAAATAAGGTAGAGGTTATATATGTCTGATGTTGACCGCTTGCTGGCCGGCCGCCAGCTGATAGACGCATATAGAGTCCGTCATGCCGCGGATCCAACACTGGATGAGTCGGCGCAGCTGCTGGCCGATATTCAGAAGTTAGGGTATTCAGGCATACAGGCTTTCTACGATTTTAATAGGCAGCTCTGCTGGGAAGAGTACGATAAGAGATGTACCCTCGAGGGCGAGTGCGATCTTTGCGCCGGTTATAGAGGCACTCCAACATGCCGGAAAGTCCACGGCAATGCTTCATGTGCAGCCATGGGAACGCCGGCAACCAAGGATGATTTTAAGCGTGGCTTGTTTCATGCCATGAAGACAAAGTCTTTAGCTGCGGGTAGCACCAAGATTACTTTCTCTATGGATAAGTACAGAAAGTTAAAAGCAGATGGTAAGACGGTTCAGACATTCTGCCCGCCGGGTCATGGTATCCGCGGTGGCAAGATGGAGCCGTTTGATTTTGATGTTTTCTGGAGCTAATGAATGCCACAGCTCATTTTACGTCCCAATGGTGCAGGAGATGAGACTTCTATTCCAGCTCAATATCCTGATACTGGTTATCATTGGGACAAAGTAGACGAGTCAGTTTCCGATGATGCAGCCACTACTGTTAGTAGTACTGTAAGCTCAGGCTTGGTTCGTGATCTCTATGCCATGGCGGATACCGGCCAGCAGGGGACCATTAACTGGGTTCGTGCATATATTAGGGTTTATACTGCTGGTGGGGGATATGCTCGCACTGAGCTGAAATCGGGAAGTACTATTTATTCTGGTAATTTACAGTCAATCCCGGTGGGAGCTTGGACCGAATATTATACTCAGTATGCCATTATGGATGGTGTAGCCTGGACGTGGGCTAAAGTCAACGCCGCGCAAGCCGGTCTTGGTTTAGCCGGCAATGACGGAAAGGGATCTGGTGCCTCAGGTACTCAGGTCTGGTTGGTAGTTGATTTCACGGCCAGCGCTCCGCAGACGATATCTCCGTTGGGAATAGCCCAAGCCTTGGTTTTAGGTGTGCCGTCGCTCGTTCTGTTTGTTAAGCCCTCGGCTATGGTCCAGTCCGTCAGCGTAGGGCAGCCGGCGTTGTCAATGGGGAAGTTCTCTATTTTGCCCGATAGTACCATTGTTTCTGTTTCCGTGGGTGAGCCGTCTCTTTCCTATCCCCAGTTAATAAGTCCTCCGAGTATTGTCCATGTTATCGATATTGGACAGCCTATTTTGTTTGACGTAGGTGTACTTAAGCCATCCGGTATTATTCAGCAAGTATCGATCGGTATTCCAACGCTTCATAAGTATGTCTGGCATGTTATCCTGGAAGGTCAATACGCTATTGAGACGCCGGGAGTTAATCGGTCGTTTGTCGTTGGCCAGGACCAGAACGGCTACCCGGTCTATGGTAACGCGGTAGATTCCGCCGAGCTGGATCTTGTTGGTGAGAGGTTGGATTGCCAGCAGGAGCTGGCGATCCCCATTGATAGCCAGGTGGCGAGTGTGGCTAATGCTATACTTTCAAAGATGCGGCTTACAAAAGCCATGGGAATTATTCTCATTCCGCCTAATTGTGGCCAGGAGTTATTTGATGTGGTGCAAATATCGGATTCCGGAGCCAATCGGTCGGCTTCTAAGTATCGCGTAGTTGGTATTCGTTTTGAGTATAATCCGCGGCAGGCTAAGTATGAGCACCGTCTGTTTCTAGGTGCTCCTTAATTTTCAAATCAAATATCTATTTAGCTTCGAATTGTTTCCTAAAAAGTGAAATCTTTGATTATTTTATATAAGTTGTGGGTTGTATTTTAGGATTAGAATAATGCCGAGGATCAATATCGTGGCTAAAAGACCTGTAGTATGATCCCCTATCCATTGGAAAACGGTAACCCACCAAGGCGTGGCTGCTTGAGCAATAAGCTCGGTTCCTTTTTCAATATTTTCGGGCGTTGGATTAATTACGCTTGAGATAGCCCAGCCTACAAAAGTCAAGAGCAAAGGTAGTACAAATACCATGAATACTATGAGTGTGATAATTTCTCCCAGCCTCATAATATTAATCCTTTTTCCGCTGCTTCATTTATAGCTGTTATGTTCATAAAAATCTGATAATTCAAGCTGTAGCTAATCTTTGTTTATTCTTAGGTTTTAGCTCAATTTTGAGTTCAGCATCTAAAGCTTCTGCAATTTCATTAAGTGATGCCAGTGTAGGGTTGGCATTACCACTCTCCAACCTGGATATAGCAGCCTGTCCGGTTCCTATCTTGGCTGCTAATTCTTCTTGACTCATTTTCAGTTCCATTCGGCGTCTGATTATGAATTCAATTAACTCGAACTCGGGTCCTAGCGCCTCGTATTCCTTTCGAAACTCCGGGTCCGCTAAAAACCTTTGCTTTACTTCTTTGTATGTCCTTATACCCCCAATATCCTTAATTTCGTGTAATTTATTTTTCATTTCCATCTATCCATCTTTCCATCTGTATTTTTTCTTAGCGTTTTTATTCTTACATAACCAATTACCTCCAATGTTAATTACTCAATTATGTGTCCGTGAGCGAGAATCGTAATCTTGTTTCCTGCTCATTGCCTTCTCAATTTCACGTCGAGGTGTTTTATTCGATTTCTTTTTGAAAATGTGGAATAGTGTTAATCGTTTATTTTCGTAGGAGCAAAAGAAGATACGATAATAATTGCCCGCATGTAAAATCTTAAATTCAAATAGGTTATATCCCTCGAGCTTTGTTATATAGTCTTTTAAATTGCTTAGTCCGTACTTCTCTAGTTGATCCAACCATCTGAGTATTTTAGCGCCAGCTTTCTTGGGAAAATCAGCTATATCGTCTTCAATCGGCGACTCACCCCTCTCGGTCAAATAGAATTCTATTTGCCAGTCCATTAAAGAGAATTATGACATATATATCATATTCTGTCAAATTTTGAGATAGAGTGAAGCTATATTAGATGTCTCGACCTACCCACAATCGTCTTCTTTAATTCGAATCTGTTCTTGCCCACCCGCCGTCAATAAGCC